>JAGMCC010000059.1 GCA_023129355.1 Dehalococcoidia bacterium
TTCACCGCCTTGGCCAGGATGCGCCCGGTGCTGGTCTTCCCCGTCCCGCGCGGGCCGCAGAAGAGGTAGGCGTGAGCTACCCGCCCCGTTTTAAGGGCGTTCCGCAGGGTTTGGGTCACGTGGTCCTGTCCCACCACGTCGGCCAGGGTCTGGGGGCGCCACTTGCGATAATATACCTGCATGGTACTCGACCTTACAATCTACCGTATATCAATTTACTGTACACGGGATACTTCTCATCGCTCTCCTTGGCGGCGGCGATCAGGTCGTCCACCGCCTGGAGCATCTGCTCCTTGTCCAGCGAAGGCTTGCCGTCTATCCCCCACATATGGCGGTTGGCGATATGGTCGCTGACCACGAAGTCTGATGATACCGACAGCTCCTCTATCAGCAGGCGCACCTCCCTGAGGAGACCATCAATGGTTTGCCGGCTGAACTCGCCCCGCTCATACCTTTCGGCGAGGGGGGTACCGGGAACTACGAACAGGGTGCGGAGGCGGATGAAGTGGGGGTTAATCTCGTTTAACACCCGGGCGGTTCCGCGGGAGTGCTGCTCCCACTTTTCCTGTCCACCGAGGCCGGGCATGATGTACTCGGACAGCTCAAATCCGGCCTGAAGGGCCTTCTGACCGCCGAGTATCATCTCATCGGGGGTAGCTCCCTTCTGGATTATTTTTAGCAGTTCTTCATCGCCGGTCTCCAGCCCCACGTGAAGCCGGGTAAGGCCGGCCTCCCGCAGCATTTTTAGCTCCTCAGGCGTTTTCTTGACCAGGGTTTTTGCCCGGCCGTAGCTGGTAACCCTTTCCAGTGTGGGGAAGGTTTCGTAGAGGAACCTGACGATCTCGGCCAGGTCCTCCGCCTTCATGATGATGCTGTTGGAGTCGGCGATAAAGGCGTGCTTTACCACCCCGTCATTGAGCCAGTATATACCATTGGCTTGGGCAACCGACCCAACGCGGTCCCCGTATCCATTCTTCCACGCCCATTCCTTTATCGCATCGGTTTCCATCTTCATTGCGCGGATATCATTCTTGACATCATCAGCGGTTCTGATTTCCAGCTTGGCGCCCTTATACATGCAGCAGAACTCGCACCTGTTCCAGGAGCAGTTTCTGGTCGCCCTGACCAGGAGGCTGTAGGCTTCGGTGGGCGGTCTGAAGGGCGGCTGCTCATAATAGAAGTTCATCGGTGAGTTCTCCTAACACTCTTTTCTCCTCAGCCCTCATTCTGGCTTCAGCCGCCTCATCCTCATCCTTGTGGCCCAGTAGATGAAGCACGCCGTGGATCACCAGTAGCGCCAGCTCCCGCTCCAGGGGGTGTTTGTGCTCCTTCGCCTGAATTGCGGCCTGGGGATAGGAGAGGAGCACCTCGCCGAGGTGAGCCGCTCCGTCGGGGGGGGATATAAATGGGGTTTCCGCCGCATCCTGGCTATTCTCGCTAAGGGCGAAGGAGAGCACGTCGGTGGTCTCATCCCTTCCCCGGTAGCTTCGATTGAGCTGGCGAATCGTCTCATCGTCGGTTATCACCAGTCCCAGCTCCACGGGAGAATTCACCTCTTCCAGGGCAAGGGTCTTTTCCACCACTCGCCTGAGCCACTCCTCAGCGATGTATCCCTGAAAGGGCTTATCAATCTTTACATAAAGCTCGAACCCGGTCATAAAAATACCGCCATCCCTGTCGGAATCATAGCACAGCAGGGGCAATTCTTCAATATTTTGTACTCGTCCAGCATATTAGTGGCACGTCATCAAACGGCGAGGGAACATCTGTGATAGGGACAAGCGCAGGCATCTCACACATAACTTGCGAATCCACCACATCGACCGAAATCCCCACAACAACAGGCTAAGTAACATAAGGGTATTATGTGAGCGTCACCACATAGATTTACACCGAAGGGCTAAACGGAAAGTAACTAAGGTTTAATAGTTATTCAATCCTAGACTACAGCCTCGCTAAATCCTGCAACTTGGTGTAGTTTTAGGGAACTTTCTTTAGACGGACAAGACCAGTTCTATGCTTAACTCTTAGATCAAAGTATTGCAATACATCACGTCCCAATATACAAGGATTAGGCGGTTGTTCTAGGCCTCCTGGCCCAACCTGTTGAATCTGCAAGTCAATAATAAACGGTAGAGGCGTTCCGTTTTCTTCTACTAGTATTACCATAGCTCTTTCCCTATAATATGCACCATGACCACCTATTCCACGAGAAGACACGAGAGTAGACTGCCGCATCCTGTTTTGCCAAGCTAATACTACCGTGCCATGTAGGCATGTATTTGAAGAACCAGTGTCAATCATGAAGCGAATCCACCCGCTGTGGAGTCTAAGCCGAGGAAGATAAACAAATCCCTGCACGCCTGGTGCAGGGATCATATGCACGAAACCGAAAGTTTATAGAAATCCCTTGACCAAATACAATCCTTAGAATAAAGCTACGGTTTCCTTGCTTGAAAGGAAACTAATCAGCACCTCACTTGTTGATAGATTCTTACTCTCTATCATCTTGATCAAAGTCTCAGCATCGTTAGCAGCGGCTTGAACGCTACCATTATAAACAGCAATCCATTGATCCGTATATTCTTGTAACAGTTCCTCTTGATTCTGCTCAAGATACTCCGAATCACTCCTATATTGTTTCGCCTGCTTCTCAAACCTCTCTCTGCCACCAACCAATTCTATCGCCCGGCTTAACTCAGTACTTAACGATGTCATTAGCTACCATCTCCCTCCGATTATGTATATAAATATCAGCACTCAGCCTAGAATATCGAGTCCCCAAATACACATATTTAGTGCTGGAGACTAATGACTCGATGAACGAAAATACAATGCGTACAATGGGTGAGTAAACGGAGATGTAAAAGAGAGTGTACATTAAACCAACCACCACCTATACCACCACTTATCTTTTCCAGAGCCAACCTCCTTTCAGTAACCCTTTTAGGGAAGGGCTTTTATGGCTCTGCCTAGAAGTATAATGGATCAATAACATATCATCACAATATCAGTTTGTCAATACCCCCTAACACAATTCTACATCACCTACATTACAATGTCAATACAATATATTAGCTATATTTATGTTAATGTATATATAATTATAATATATTTATTTATTATTACTATGGTAAGTATTCTATAGTAGAATTAGCACAAATTGAGCGTTTTGTCAATCTATTCTTGACATAATGCTCTAAGCGCCACAAATTATTAGGGATTACAGACATCAACCTAAACCGAACAGAGCCTACTCGTCCAGCATATTAGTGGCATATCATCTTATGGCTCTGTATGCCCGTCACAAAGTGACTGGTATGCTTTTTGTAGCGAAGGCGGTATTAAGGTAGGTTGCATGGGAAGCATTGTGAGTTCACGGAGTAGTAAGACGGTTAGATGGAGATTGCATTTAGGATGGCATGTTTACAATCGACGAAACGGCGTGCCGTTTCGACTAGCCCTGTTGAAATAGTTCGCCAGATAAGCTAATGAACCCTTGTGCGTGCGTGATGTAGTTACAAAGTTGGAAGGGTTATGCTGGCAAAGGTGAGGATGATCTAGCTCCTGCACTATTTTGGCACTACCTTGCCCGCCTCCTCCAGCTTTTTCATGATGATCTTCTGTTGCTCAACTAAGGAATCAGGCTCTTCCATCCCCGGCTCCTCCCATGGCTTTGGCAGCCCCATATCCTTGGAGATAATCTTATAGCAGTTGTAAGCCTCGCTGGACCCCGAGTTGGCTCCCATATGCCAGGCGCACCCGGTAGCGTACAGGTTCTTTATCGGGGTCCTGTGGTTCGCCAGCTCGGGGGTGGGCCTGTTCTCGAAGAATTGATACGGGACATGATCGACAACGGTCATGGTGCCGTTGGGAGCCATGTTCAGCAGCCGGCAGTGATCTAAGGGACAGTTGCTGTCCACTCCGATGATATTGTCCCAGGTCATATTGGGAGCATGCCTCTGCCAGATGCTTATCAGTTCTTCAGCGTACCGCTTCTTTATTTCCAGCCATTCCTTCTCGGTATGGGCAGTGGCAGGAGGGCCAAGCTGCTCGTTATTGGCGATGTGCTTCCCTGGAGGTGCGAAGGAAGGATCAACCAGGCTGTGACACCAGACGACGGGACAATAGTCCTCAATGGGAGGCCACTTGCCCAGCCTGGTATAGTAGCACTCCCGGGCGACATGCTCGGGATCAGCATCCTCTGCCAGCCCGAGCCAGTAACACTCATTTATATCTGGGTTGAACGCTGCCGCTTCATACTTGGGTGCCTCATGGATGGCGAAACTGTACCACATCAGGCAGGCGAAGCTGGTTTCTAGAAGCTCCACGCGGCGCGAGACTTTGTAGTCAAAATGCTCTCTACCTATCAAATCGAAGACAAGTTGCTGTGGGCTTAAGGTACTCACCACTAGCCTTCTCGCCGTGATCTCAGAGCCATCGGTGAGGCGGATGCCCCTGGCTGCGCCATTCTCAATGATGGCCTTCTCCACTTCGCAGTGGGTGAAGAACTTGCACCCGTCGCGGACCAGTATCTTGTGGGCGGCATGGGCTACCTGGTGGGTTCCCCCTCTGGCGAAACTTATATTAGGCATTGTTCCAGCTAAGCCGATCGCTGCGTTCCCGAACCCAGGTTGATTAACATCGAACGCCGAAGAAAGAGCGAATCTGACACTACAGTACTGCAACTCCGGGCTTTCCCAGAATTCACGTGCTATGCGTATATGGCTGGATGCGAGGACTAACGAATCTGGGTCAAACCCGGCTTCCACAAACTCTGGATATACAGCTATTTGCCTCTCTAACTGACCGGGGTCGGCAGCGCGGAACTCCGCGGGGTTGAAAATCATATCCATCTGCACCCTCTGCATTGCTTCCCCTAACCATACCTTCCTCAGTTTGAGCCACTTCTCGGCATCCCTTTCCGAGAAGCGGGCAAGCTCCTTCGCCGTGCGCTCCTGGCTCATGTCATGCTTGTCACTATAGATGGCCAGGCAGGTCTGATTATTTCTGAAGACAGCCCCGTCACTGCAAAGGTGTTGGTCGATCTGGGCTCCATAGTCCCAGAACTCAGGGAAATCGCGCCAGAGCGGAAGGTAATACCAGGGCAGCTGTATTGCGGCGTGTGTATTGCCGCGGAAGCCCGGAGCTGAGGTCTCCTCGGTGGCCAGGCCGCCGCCGATCTCATGTCTCCTTTCAAATATGCCAACACTCATGCCGGCATACTTGACTAGGTACATGGCTAGAAAAAGGGCCTTAGTCCCTCCACCAACTATCACTACATCAAAGGTTTCATCGGGCATCGTAGCCTCCTCGCAGTCTTACCTCAGACGCAAAGGTAAAAGTTTGCATATTGGGCATTTGGTCAGTTGTATATAGGAAATTAGGATGATCCACCTCCGGTGGGATTTCGGTGGCCTTATTATAGCGCTACCAGCCTCGCTGTGAAGACTTAAAAGTAATACTAGCTGGTCTAAAGTGACCTGCTAGCTTCCTCCTCTCCAAATCCGCCTAGCTGTGCTCTTTGCGCCATTATAGCACTTGAGCAATAACAAGCACGTGTATGCCAGTCACAAAGTGACTAGTATGCTTTTTGTAGCGAAAGCATCATTGAGGTAGGTTATGTAGGGAAGCATTGGGCGTGCGTGATGTAGTTACAAAGTTGGAAGGGTTGTGCTAATATTGAATAGGCTAGGTATCTTTTTGGGGGCAATAGGGACAGGACCTATTGGCACGCTGGCTCGGGTACTGAACTGGGAGAATGGCAGACTGGGGCTGCAACCGCATGTGTTGGCGGAGGGCAGGGTATTGCGACTATAATTGAGAGGGAGTCGAAAATTTACAATTAAGGAGGTAAGGCAATGGATTTCGAATTTACAGAAGAGGAAAAGATGTTCAGGGAGAGCCTGCGAGATCTTCTGGAGAGGGAGTTTGCACCCATAGTTGATGAAATGGACCGGAAGGGGCCTTTTACGAGGGAAGAGGCAATTGAGGTGATGCAAAAGTTCAAAAAGATAGGAATTGGTCTTGATCCCGAGGGCTCCAGAGAGTTAATCGGCAACCCGGTGATATTCGCTATATTTGCCGAGGTAGTGGGCGGAGTGTGGCCTAGTATACTGCCGCTGTTTGGCATGGGGTCTATTCCAGCGATGTTTATCCCACTGGCCTCAGATGAGGTAAAAAGCAGGTTGATACCAAGGCTTGAGAGCGGTGAGTTCATCGGATGCTTTGCGGAAACTGAGCCAGAAGCAGGGTGTGACACCTCAAACCTCAAGACCACAGCCGTTTTAGACGGAGATTACTACGTTATCAATGGGAGTAAAACCTGGATAAGCAACGCAACGATTGCAGATACAGCGTTTGTTGCTGCAATAAATGCAACAACAGGTGCTGAGACATTCTTTATAGTGGAAAAAGAGATATCTCCGTGGGAGACAAATGAGTTGCGTCATATAGGTTGGAGAGCTTCAGTCACCGGGGAGATGTTTTTTGAAGACTGCAAGGTTCCAAAAGAGAATGAGATGGGGATTTTGATGGGTGAAGCTTTTAAACTTGGCCCTAAATTAAAGGAAGTCCTGCCGGTATCGGACGGGTTTATGAAACTGCTCAGCACGATGTCTCCGGTTACAGCGTTACTCACAACACCGAGAGCTGGAATGGGATTGGTAGCAGTCGGAATAGCCCAGGCAGCTTTAGATGCTTCCATAAGCTATGCCAAGGAAAGGAAACAGTTCGGTAAGCCTATTGGCAAGTTCCAGCTTATTCAGGAGATGCTTTATGAAATGAGTGTCTTAACCGAGACAGCCAGACTTCTTGGTTATAAAGCTATTGATGCAATAGTTAGGGGAGACCCGGACGCCAGGAGGCTCTCATCTATGGCTAAGGTGTATGGAGCTGAGGCTGCCGTTAAGGTGACATATAACGCGATACAGATTCATGGGGGCATGGGGCTTTCGGATGAGATGCCATTGGAGAGGTACTTCAGGGATGCGAGAATGATGACAATTCCTGATGGCACCAGTGAGATTATGAAGTTGGTAACCGGCTATACGCTGTTGGGCAAAGGATTCTCAGCATATGCCTGATTCCCAAGGACTATCCACTTGCTAAGTGGATAGCAACTTCAAAATATGTATCGCGTGACTAAGTGATTAGTATACTCTTCTGGCAAAGGCAGAACTGGGGTAGATTACATGGGGAAGCATCTTGCGTTCATGAAGTAGTGAAACGGTTAGAGAGAGGCTGCATTTGGGATGGCATGTTTACAACGAACCAAACAGCTTGTAAAAAATATGGGTGGACAGAAATGTACACCCCTTGAGATGCTCACAGTTAGCTCTGCTATTCCTGGTGTATAAGCCTCTGCGGAGCAGGTACGCCAGAACGACCGCTCCGCCAATTTTATTGTGTATCCGGCTGCCTTCTTGCCGGGT
>JAGMCC010000006.1 GCA_023129355.1 Dehalococcoidia bacterium
GGGGAGCGGCGGGAGCAGACCATAATGGTGAGCGAGCTCCTATAGGGCAGTGGGCATTGTCGCTATAGTGGCTCGACCCTATAACAAATGTTATGCGTTTTCGCTAACCTCTTCAGGGGGAGTTGAGATGAAGATGGAATATGTTCACCAGGAGCTTGGTAAGGATGTAAATGCCCTGGCGGGGTACTATACTCCAATGAATGAGCTGAGGCTGGAGCACGATGGGAAAGAGGTGCTTTGTATAACCGGGCTCGGGGTTATTGAATCCAGTTGCTGTGGCACCGGTGGCTGCGCCTACGCAATTGTGCCCGGATACATTGAAAACTGGAAATACAGGGTCAACGATACAGGTATGCCGGTTTCTGAGGTGGAGCCGGTCGCCGACAAGGAAGCGAGGCGAGAAATTTCGGCCATTCTCCAGGAGGGGCAATCCGTCCAGAACGTAGAATTCTGGTAGAATAACGGCGCTTTGAGGATTTGCTAGGGGAGGCGCGCACCTATGTGGAGGTGCTTGAGGAGCTATTTAATTGCCCCGCTAGCATCATCTCCATGGGGAAGTGGCGGGAGCAGACAATAATGGTGAGCGAGCTCCTGTAGTTAACCCGCTGAGGCGTTTGCGCAGTTATCCTTAATCTGGTGGCTGGTCTGTCCCCCCAAATTCAAGCGCCTTTATAAGGATCTCAGTAACTCTCAGGTCGCCTAGAACCTTGCCTTCGTTATCCAGCACAGGAATAATGGCATCTCCGTAGGTGATCATTCGCTCTAAGGCATCCTGTATGGTGTCGCTTGTCTTAACACCAAAGTAGCGCCAATCGCCGCGTGCCAGGTCTTTCGCCTCTGTGGCAAATGCGAGATGAATGATCTCCCCAGTAGATCCCTTTTCCACTCCCAACTTTCCGAAAAGTTGAAAATATAGCCACTTTAGGAGGTCAGCTCGCCTAATCGTCCCTGCGAATCTTTGATGCGAATCCACAAGAAAAATCGCACGAAGTTCTGGGTCTTGGGCGAGTCTAGCGACGACTTCTTGTAATGATGTCCCTTCAGGCACAGATATCGAGGCCGGCCCGCTTAGTTGGTAAACCTCTTCGACTAGGATTGGCTTCATCGCAACTATACCTTGTGGGGGCTGACCCTCAAAGCTTCAGATCAATGCTGTAGTTTTTAAGCGTCGCTTCGATTACGGACGCTGACTTCTCATCGGGCTCGGTTAGCGGGAGGCGAGGCTTGCCCACTCTAAAGCCCACATGGTTCAGGGCGTATTTGATGGGGATGGGGTTGGAGACGACGAAGAGGGTGTTTATCAGGGGGAGCAGGCGATGATGAATCGCCGCCGCCTCGCTCAGCTTACCGCTAACCAGCTTCTGGATCATTTCCCGCACCTGGTTGCCTACAAGATGTGAGACCACGCTGATCACCCCGTAGCCCCCCATGGCGATAACGGGGAAGGTATCGCCGTCGTTGCCGCTATAGACTATGAAATCCTTGCCTGTGCCATTGATGATTTTAGCGATCTGGTCCAGGTTGCCGCTGGCCTCCTTTATGCCCACGATGTTATCGATCTTGCTCAGCCTGATCACGGTATCGGGGGCCAGGTTGGTGACGGTGCGACTGGGCACATTATAGAGGATGCAGGGCAGGGTGGTTGCCTGGGCGATGGTCTTGAAATGCGCGAAGAGCCCCTCCTGCGTCGGCTTATTATAGTAGGGTACTACCAGCAGTATAGCGTCCACGCCGATCCGCTCCGCCTCTCTGGTCAAATCCACGCCCTCCCGGGTGCAGTTACTTCCTGTGCCGGCCATCACCGTCCCTCGTCCTCCCACTGCTTCCTTCACTGCCGCGAACAGTTTGAACTGCTCCTCATCGGTGAGCGTGGAGCGTTCTCCTGTGGTGCCGGAAACTAAGAGCCCGTCGCTCCCTGAATCCAGGAGCGCCAGGGAAAGTCGCTTCATCTGTTCATAGTCAACCCTGCCTTCGTCATCGAAGGGTGTTACCATAGCGGTGAGTAATCTACCAAGCTCGGTCATCGTATCCAGCTCCTATCGATGACGGTCTCCGCGATCTGAACGGCATTGAGGGCCGCTCCTTTTCTGAGGTTATCGGCTACCACCCACATGGCCAGGCCGCAATCGTGTGAGCTATCCTTGCGGATGCGCCCTACGAAGACCTCGTCCGATCCCGCTACTGACCAGGCCTGGGGATAGAGGCTAATATTGGGGTCATCGAGCACCTTGACCCCGGGTGCCTCGGCGAGGATGCGCCGTGCGGTATCAGGGGACATCGGGTCGCTAAACTCGATATGGACCGCCTGACTGTGACCGATGAATACGGGGACTCGCGCGCAGGTGGCCGAAATTGCTATATCCCCGGCATGCATTATCTTCCTGGTCTCCTCCACCACCTTCCACTCTTCCTTGGTATAGCCATTGTCCATGAAGAGGTCGATCTCTGGTAGTATGTTGAAGGCGATCTGGTGGGGGTAGACATGGGGCACCACAGAGCGCCCCTCCAGCACCTGCCTGGCTTGCTCGCTCAATTCCTCCAGGGCAGCGGCACCGGTGCCCGACACCGATTGGTAGCTATCCACGATTAACCGCCTGATGGGATTGGCCCTGTGCAGGGGGTAGAGGGCTACCACTAGCTGAATGGTGGAACAGTTTGGGTTGGCGATGATCCCTTTGTGCTCCTTTATATCATCGGCATTGACCTCAGGGACCACCAGGGGGACCTCGGGATCTATCCTGAAGGCAGCGCTATTATCGATGACCACCGTGCCGGCCTGCGCCGCGATCGGAGAGAAGTGTTGGCTGATTTCAGCGCCTGCGGAGAACAGCGCGATATCCATCCCATCAAAAGACTGTTGTGTGGTCTCCTTGACTTCCAACTCCCTATCATCTACCGTGAGCTTACGGCCTGCGGAGCGGTCCGAGGCAAAGAGATTAAGTGAGCTCATGGGGAAATTGCGCTGTCCCAGGACCTTGATAAACTCCTGCCCCACCAATCCCGTGGCGCCTATGATGGCAACATTGAATTCTTTCATCGCCACATCCCTAAAATCCTAGTATTGCTTCGAGGCCATAAACAAGACCTTTCTTTTTTACCACATGTTTTACTGCCATGACAACCCCGGGCATAAAGGACTCGCGGCTGATAGAGTCATGGCTTATGGTCAGCGTCTGCCCCGGTGCCCCCAGGATCACCTCCTGATGGGCTAAAAATCCGGGAAGACGCACGCTATGCACACTAATCCCCTCAACCTGCCCGCCGCGGGTGCCGGCGAGGCTCTCCTTCTTCAGCGCAGGATATAAAAAAGGCTTTCCCCGCGCCGCCACCATCGCCTGTGCGGTGGCCAGGGCGGTGCCCGATGGGGCATCAATCTTCCCTTCATGATGCTTTTCGATGACCTCGGCATAATCGAAATGTCTGGCTGCCAGTTTCGCCAGATGGATCATCAACACCGCTCCCAGGGAGAAGTTTGGGGCCACCACCACGCCAACATCGCCCTGCCGACTTAACCCTTCGATCTCGTCAATATCCTCTGAGGAGAGGCCGGTAGTCCCGATAACCAGATTAACGCCGTGCTTGGCAGCGAGGCGCACTGCCGGCATGGCCGCCTCTCTGATGGTGAAATCCACCATTACATCGGGACTGGTTTGGGAAAGGATGGTCTCCAGGTCTGAAGAGCAGGGGATCTCCCCGGAGCCATCGGGAAGGAGCAGGAACTCTCGGTCTGCCTTAAGATCCACGGCGCCCGTCGCCTCAAGCTCCGCATCGGAGCACAGCGCCTGCAAGACCTCACGCCCCATTCTCCCTGCCGCACCATGAACGATTACCCTTATCATCGTTGGATTAGTCCTCCCTACGGCTTGTCGCTACCCCGCTACCTATAGGGGGGCTTCCTCCCTCTATCCGGGTAACGCCTCGGCGGCCCTCCCCTGGGTCTGCGCTCCAGATCACCACCCCGAGGCCGTTGGGGTGGATTCTGGGGTTTCCCGGCAAAGCCTGACGCCATAGTATCCTTCACATTGGCCGCCTTTGAGAGCCCTTGAAGTACGGCGCGGCGGGAAAGATTTATCCGCCCCATGCGGTCGATCTCGGTGACCACGACCATGATCTCATCGCCCACCTTGACTACATCCTCAACGCTGGGCACCCGGTAGTCGGCAAGCTCACTGATATGGACCATCCCCTCCTTGCCGGGGAGAATCTCCACAAAGGCGCCAATACTGATCACCCGGGTCACCCTCCCGGTATAGACAGCACCAACCTCCACATCTTTGGTTAAATCCTCGATGATCTTGATCGCCTTTTGTGCTCCCTCTTCACTGGTTGAGCCGATGATTACGGTGCCATCGTTTTCAACGTCTACGGTCGCCTTGGTCTCCTCGACGATCGACCTGATCATCTTGCCCCCGGGGCCGATGACGGTGCCGATCTTATCGGGGTCGATGGTTATCTTGTACATCCTGGGGGCATATTTGCTGAGCTCCGAGCGACTGGAGCTGATGGTCTGGCTCATCTTATCGAGGATGAAGCGGCGGGCATCGTGCGCCTCTTTAATCGCCTTCTCGATAACCTCATAGGGGATTCCTTTGAGCTTGATGTCCATTTGGAGGGCGGTGATCCCCTCGGCCGTCCCCGCTACCTTGAAATCCATGTTGCCGTAGGCATCCTCCAGCCCCTCGATATCGGTGAGCAGGACATATTTATCATTCTCAGCGATCACTCCCATGGCCACCCCGGCCACAGGGCTACTGATGGGAATGCCGGCATCCATCAGGGACAGGATGCTGGCGCAGACGCTGGCCATGGAGGTCGAGCCATTAGAGGAGAGGACCTCGGAGACCAGGCGGATGGTATAGGGGAAATCCACCTCATTGGGAAGCACGGGAGCAAGCGCCCTTTCCACCAGGGCGCCGTGTCCGATCTCCCGTCGCCCCGGCCCTACAATACGTTTCACCTCACCAACGGAGTAGGGGGGGAAATTGTAATGATGCAGGAAGCGCTTGCTCTCCTCCTGACTGATGGTGTCGATGAGCTGCTCCTTTCTTATTGAGCCCAGTGTGGTAGTGGTCAATACCTGGGTGCCACCGCGGTTAAATAGCGCTGAGCCATGGGTGCGGGGCAGAAAGCCAACCTCACAGGCGATGGGGCGAACCTCACTCAGTCCACGACCGCCGACACGAGCCCCCCGCTCCAGGATTTGCGACCTTACCTCCCTCCGTAACAGGGATTCGAGGGCGGAGGTGATCTCTTGAGGGGGGAACTTTTCCTCCAGCTCCTGGGAAAGCTCCTCTTTAATAGCGGTGAGCGCCTCCTCACGCTCCCCCTTCGGCTTGTAGATGACCTCACTAAGCCTGCCTCCGATGATGGCGGAGACCGCTTCCTCAACCTCGGGGCTGATCTCGGTGGGGGTGAAGTCCATCTTGGGCTTGCCACCGGCCTCGCTAAGTTGCTGTTGTAGCCTGACGATCCCCTGATTCGCCTGCTGCCCAAATTTGATGGCCTCCAGGATCAGCCTGTCAGGCACCTCCTTCGCCCCGGCCTCCACCATGACTAGAGCACCGCTGGTGCCGGCGATGACGAGGTCCAGAGAACTATCAACCAGCTGGGTGAAGGTGGGGTTGAGCACCAGTTCCCCATCGAGGCAACCAACGCGCACCGCCCCCACCGGCCCGTCAAAGGGGATAGCGGAGAGCGAAAGCGCTGCCGAGGCGCCAATTATGGCCAGCACATCCGGGTCGTTCTCTTGATCTGCAGAAAGGACGGTGATCACGACCTGGATATCATTGCGGAAGTTCTTAGGAAAGAGGGGACGGAGCGAGCGGTCGGTGAGCCGATCGGCGAGGATGGCAGCCTGGCTGGGGCGGCTTTCCCTTCTGATGAAGCTCCCCGGGATCTTGCCGGCGGCATAGTGCCTCTCCTCATAGTCCACGGTCAGCGGTAGAAAATCGGTCCCTTGCCGCGGCTCACTGGAGACGCAAGCGGCAACCAATACCAAGGTATCGCCATACTGTACCGTGACCGCGCCATCCGCCTGGGTGGCAAGCCTACCGGTCTCAATAACAAGTGGCCGATCGCCCACCAGATACTCAAGAATCTGTGGCATAGAATTAAACTCCTTACTTTCGGATACCGAGCCTTGCAATCACCGAGCGGTAACGCTGAGGGTCGATCCTGTTCAAATATGATAACTGCCGCTGCCGTTGTCCCACCATCATGAGAAGTCCGCGGAGGGAGTGATAATCGTGGCGGTGAACCCTCATGTGCTCGGTCAGGCTATTTATCCGCTCCGTAAGGAGGGCGACCTGAACCTCGGGGGAGCCGGTGTCCTCCTCGTGAAGTCGAAAATCCTCTATAATGGTCTGCTTTTTATCCTTCTCCATTTCAGAACGGCATTATAACATAACCGCAGCACCATGTAAATCATCTATCCGAAACTGGGTCATAACTCCGGAGCGAAAAAGTGTTGCTAAAAATAGCGGGTCAAATAGCCACAATTGCCTTGAACTCTCTTGAGGGGTTGAATGCTCTCGATTTGGAGGTTTGGCTGGGGCTCTAACCTTTAAAATGGTGAGTCTAACTGGTCGATTCAAAGAACCTTCATCCCTTGTAATTGTAGCAGTGAACTGCCACCAGTGCAACTGCTGGAAGAAGGCAACACTTCGGGAGCAGCCGTGCTGCAAAGTGTAAGCCAACAATACGATGAATTGTTTCCTCTCGTCATAACAACTCTTCAATCTTGACCATTCTTAGATCCCGGACAACGATGTCTGCTCCAGCCCTGCGTAAAGCATCCTCATGCCCGATCCGCAATACACCAACGGCATAGAATCCCAGGGATTTCGCAGCCTCTATACCTAAAGGAGCATCATCGAACACCACGAATCTTTCTATGTTTCTGTCGGATAGGTCGTTCAGCTGCTCTGTTACAAGTTTAAGCATGTCACTCTTATTGCTAATATCCAGACCGCAGGCGTTAACATCAAATATAGAAAAGAGGGTATCATCCTCAGCCAAAATACCGAGATCATCGCCCACTTCCTCTACTATGCGAGACTTGGAGACGCGAGTTAGCATCTCATGCGCGTTTTTTGATGCTGAGGCAGCAGCTTGCTTTATCTTCATGCTTCTTACCCTGAGCAACAACGTGATTGCGTCGGCAAAAAGTTTGAACTTTCCTGTCTCTATGCGCTGCACTACAAGTATATTTTTCTCGGTACAGAACTTCTCTAATAATGCCCTTTTCTCCTCCGCTGTTGCTGCACCAAGTCGTTCGTAAACTCCCATTAGTTGCAGTATGTTTTGTCCGCCCTCATACCTCGGTCTAGAAGCTACGTGAGCGAAGTAGAAGTCCGAACTGAGTTCACTTACATTCCAGGGCTCTTTCATCGCCGTGATGCGCCAAGCATCCTCGTGCAGACTGTCAACAACAACGCCATCAATGTCCCATATGAACCCCACATTGGTCGCCAGAACATTACTCTTCTCTCGCATGGATCCTCTGCCCCTTATGCAAAGAATATCTGTCGCCATATAACTCTATGTGCACTCCTTTTCGGCCCCTTAACATAAGAGCCTCCATCTCACCCTTTGATAATACGAATTCAATAAGGGCATTTTTGAACCACACTCGAAATCTCATCTTATGCCAGTGCTTGGGGAGTGTCGGGTTGACGCTGAGCACTCCCTCTCTTAATCTTAAGCCACCGAAGCCATATACCATAATCTGCCACGCTCCGCCAAGGGCTGCGCCATGTACCCCACATTCTGTGTTGCGGTGTATATCGCGAAGCTCGCTGTTTGCAGCCAAAGTAAAATACCTATAGGCCTTTTCAACTTCTCCCAGTGCAAGCGCAATCATGGCATGACTAGGAATGCTGAGGGAAGATTTGTGCACGGTTCTATTCTCGTAGTATTCAAGATTAGTTCTCTTAATATCAAGTGAAAAATCGTTCGAGAAGAGCTGTAGGAGCAGGATCACGTCTGCCTGCTTGACCAGTCGCGTCCCTTTTACCTCAGCCAGATTCACTTCGGAAGGCCACACCGGCATACCATTATCATCCCATTCACGTATGGTAACATCCTTTCTGCCAAGGTAACCCTCGAATTCCTCTATGAGACCCCCCGAATCAATAAGGAATACCACCTTCTCAGCCAATTCTTTCCAGATGTCAACCTCTTGCTCCTGTAGTCCTATTATTTGAGCGATAGTCCTCAGCCTACGCGGATGCTTATTCTGGAGATAATAGTAGAGTTCAGGTCCGCTTCTTAGCACCCACTTCGCCAGATAGTTTGTGTATGAATTATTGTCTACCAATTCCTGAAACTCATTCGGACCAATAACCCCCTTAATGTCATAGCGCTCACATTTCCTATTGTAGGCTACACGCGATGCCCAGAACCTTGCAGTTTCGAATACCATCTCAGCGCCACATTGAAGCATGAAATCCTCATCCCCAGTGGCCTGATAGTAGGAAAGAAGACCGTAGATTACATCCCCGGCGATATGGTGTTCCCTCTTGGAGGTGTATACTGGTATCGCTGTTCCGTCAAAATTAACCCAGGTCTGAGGCGTCTCGTCCTTACCGCTGGCAGCCGATTCCCATGGCCACAGTGCACCGCTATATCCCTGAGACTTAGCCCTATCCTGGGCTTGTTTCAGTCGATGGTATCTGTACATGAGAAGGTCTCTCGCTACTCTGGGCTGGGTATGTGTAAAGAAAGGGAGCATGTAGATTTCGGTATCCCAGAACACATGACCCTTATACCACTCGCCTGATAGGGCGTTTGCAGCGACACTTACATCCATGTCTTGCGGTGGTGCAGCTATAAGAAGCTGGTACATATTAAATCTGAGAGCTTTCTGAATCAACAAGTCGCCTTCTATGTTGACGTTGGAATATCCCCATCTATGTTCCCATGCCTTTGTGTGGCGTTTCAACAGGCTCACTACACCGCGCCGCATCGCCATTTGTACTTCACTAAGGCAGGCCATCTTTGGATTTTGCTTGAGCTCCCGAGAGGTGTATATTGAGATGTATTTATTGAATTGGTATCTCTTTCCTTTTTTCGCACTGAAAGAGAATTCTTGAACAACAGATTCCCTATCTATGCAGGATTCGACCGTTACCCCGGACTTGGGTTTTGCTCCCTTCATATCACATGCGGTGACCAGCCCAATTAGTATGCCCAGGTCATTCGTTTTTGCTTCTAAATACGACAAGCCATTCCCAAGATTTGAGGCATGTGTAACAGTGTAGTGCTTTATTGGCCTCCCTATGGCCTGAATCTCGTTTCTCGTTGTCCCATCAATAGCGGATTTGACACTCACATAGGCGTCAGTGTCCAGTGACATGAAAGAGAATGTCATTGCGCCTATGTGCACATCCTTTAGGCTGAAGAAGCGCATGGATTCATATTCGTATCTTCCACCCGTGTCGGCAAAAATGGTACGCCTCCAGAGCACCGCTTTCTTCATATCCAGTACTCTTCGATGCTCAATAACCTCCATATAGTCTTTGGATAGTTCCCTCCTGTTTACAAGTACTTTGACACTGACAGGATTAGGAGCGTTAACGATCTCGTAAGACTGACCGTCGCTCTGGTCATATACGCCTGCGATGTAAGTGCCTGCGTACCCTTTCTTATAGCCTTCCTCCAAAATACCTCTTGACCCAAGGTAGCCATTCCCCAGAGTGAATATCGTCTCAAGGAACCTCATTTTCCCCTCGTCAATATTCTCCTCGGATACCGTCCACTCCTCTTCTGAAGATAGCCTTGGAAACATTGATGTACCCTGGCTCCATTTGTCGTTATTCACGTCCCAGTACCTTCATGTACACCCGCTCGTAATTATCTACCATACCACGAGCTGTGAACATGTTCTCTGCCCTCTCACGGCATGCTTGGGGGCTAATCTCGTTAATATTTTTTACAGCGGCGATAAAGTCCTCCATCGTTTCTACCACGAAGCCTGTGATTCCGTGGGCAATGACCTCCGGTGCAGAGCCCCTTTTGAAAGTCACCACAGGCGTGCCGCACGCCATCGCCTCGACCATGGTGATTCCGAAGGGTTCGTCCCACTGAATTGGATTCAGAAATGCTCTGGCTCGGGAGAATAGCCGCATCTTCTTTTCGCTCCAATGCGCAAGTTCACCGACATATCGGATGTCATCGCTGAGATGGGGTTTAACATATTGGTCAAAGTAATTGCGCTCCCGCTCTTCGAGGACTTTGCCTGCCAATATGAGTTTTTTCCCAAGCTTTTCTGCCACTTCACATGCTAGGTGAGGGGCTTTCTCATCATTGAACCTCCCAATGTAAAAGAAAAAGTCTTCTTTCCCCTCAGAATATGGGTATCTAGGAAAGTCTACACCGTTATAAACCGTGGCTGCGTAGTTCAAGCCCGGAAGGCAGGTCTGTTGATAGTTGCTTATCGTTACGAAATGTATTCCCGGATAGCCTTTGAAAAGGCTATAAAACCTTATGTTCGCCTCGTTCATGGGCCCATGGAGTGTATGGATAATCGGGGTGTCTATGAAGGCAGCACAGCCGAGGCCTTCTTTCCAGGTGTGATCATGTATTATATCGTAATCACCTTTGGATAGCTCAATGTATGATGCCAGCGTATGCGTAAGTGCTATATCTAGGAAACTCGAGGGCGGTCCATCCAAGTAGGATTTCATTTCCCTATCAAAGACCTTAAATATGCGTGCCTTTGTTGATGAGCTTGATACCGTACATAGGGTTACTTCGTGACCCTTATCGATGAGTCCATCTGCCAATAGGCTAACGATAACTTCAATGCCACCGTATCCTTCTGGCGGCACTTTGAACCAGGGTGGCACAACCATCGCAATCTTCATATCTATATCCTCTCACAGGTCATTCGTCCAAGATTTCGCTCAACAGCCGATTCTAGCATCTCTTGAAGTGGTTATCAAGGGCAATGCGAGTGCTTCGGATCGTTTAAAGGGTGAACGGAGAAACTGAAGCTCCCATCCAGAGCTATTGAACATTCCGCCCTTCTGTTCAGCCAAGGGGCGGGTTCACCTGCGAAAGGCGGACAAGCCTTACAGTAACTTCCTCCTTCAAGCTATCACTAAATGTGTGGCTTAGATTTTAAATAGATACCAAGATCAGATTGGGATGCAATCTCCATAAGAAAGACGTATCAGATACCGAGGGATGTCGCGTTAAGCGATGTAGAGATTAACTAGCAATGCTGCGTTACTTGTGTTTTCTCAGGAACCCCTCGGGGGCGCGGGGATTTAGCTTTATGACGTTCGGTGCACGGTGGCATTATTAGTGGTTACTCCTTGCCATTAGAGGAGTTTCCGAGTAGAATAGATGTGGAGAAATAGGTGCGGGTTTGGGGTGCCTCTCCTGAAAAAGGGGAGGCATTTTTCCGAGAGGAACTAGCGGGAAGCCTGGACGCAATATGACACTGGATTATATCTTCCACCCCCGCTCGATAGCGGTGGTTGGCGCCAGCACGAGCCGCTGGAGCGCGGTTACTCAGCTATTCCTAATTACCCTGCCCCACTTCGGATATAAAGGCGAAATCTACCCCATAAACCCCAGGATGGACGAAGTATCGGGTCTGAAGGCCTACCCCAACGTACGGGATGTCCCCGGGGTGGTGGATCACGTCATCTGCATGATCCCCGCGGAGGCCACTCGTCAGCTCCTCGAAGACTGCGTTGCCAAGGGGGTGAAGACTGTCCACCTCTACACCTCCGGCTTTGCCGAGACCGGCGAGGTGGATAGGGGGAGGCTCCAGGATGAGCTGGTCTCAATCGCCCGCAGCGGTGGCATCCGTATTATCGGCCCTAACTGCATGGGGATATACTGCCCCGGCTCAGGCATCACCTATTGCGCTGACTTCCCCCAGGAGCGGGGGAATGTGGGCTTTATCTCTCAGAGCGGAAGCTACTCGATCCTGGTGGTGCGGGGAGCAGCAGCCCGGGGAGTGCGATTCAGCAAGGTGGTGAGCTACGGGAACGCCAGCGACATCGATGAAATTGAGCTTCTGGATTACATGTCACATGACCCCGAGACGGAGGTCATCGCCGCCTACATTGAGGGTACGAAGGACGGGCAGCGGCTGCGAGAGGTGCTCAAGGAAGCGGCGGCAAAGAAGCCGGTGATCATCATCAAGAAGGGTGGCACCGCAGCCGGCAGCAGGGGGGCGATATCCCACACCGGGGCGCTGGCCGGCGATGACTCGGTGTGGGAAGCGCTACTCAAGCAGACTGGAGCCATCCGGGTGGAGGACTTCGAGGAGATGATCGACCTGCTGGTAACCTTCCGTTTCTTTCAACTTCCGCACGGGAGAAGGGTGGCGGTGGTGGGTCTGGGTGGTGGTGCCAGCGTACGGGCCTCAGATGAATGCGAGAGCGGGGGGCTGAGCCTCCCACCCGCTCCCGAGGAGTTGGTGGCGGAGCTCAAGCGCTTCATTCCCGTGGCGGGCAGCATGCTGAGAAATCCAATTGACATGGGGACCTATCGCCACGACTGGACACCTGTACTCCAGGCACTTGATGGCTGGACAGAGCTGGATATGTTCCTCTGGCAGATTGCCCCTGAAATTGAGCCTTTTGAGGAAGGTATATATCGCCAGTTCTGTACAGAAAAGAGAAGAAGCATATTGGAGATATTCCAGGGCCTGAAGAAGCCGACAGCGGTGGTGGTGCACGCAGTAGAAGCTAGCATTGGCCTGGAGACCCTTGATATCATGCGGACAAGGTGCGCAGAGCGCAGGATGGCTTTCTACCCTTCCATTTACAGAGCGGCGCGTGCCATAAGTAGATATGTGGAATATCATGAACGGCGCGGCAGTCAAAAATAACCATAGCTAGCTACCCCGGCTTGGCGGTCAGGGTATGCGCCCCTTTTGGTTCATCTCGATTTTGGTTGACACTCCTTTTCAATAGCGGTATCCTCCAATCAAGCAATTGGGACCCGGGAGTATATCTATGAGAGAAGTCGTTAAATTGAGTGGCTTTATTTTACTCATCATCGGCACTCTCGGTCTTCTAATCAATGAGTTTGCCTTCGATTGGGGAAGAACTGCCACCGTAACATTCGCTGTTTTAAATATTGCGGGGTTTGCTGCTTTAGCTATTACCCGATGGGGTATGAAAAAAGACACATAAGACATAGATGACAACTGAACGGAACCCGCGTCCTAACAACCTGGACCGAGTGCGGTTGGGCGTTTAGAAGTTTCGGACAAGCTCATGTACTGCTTTACAGGTCAAAGCGTTCTCTCGTCCGGCTAGGTTCAACGTTCCCGAGCCGACAGAGTAGAGTGAGATAATCGAAGGTTTCGCCTTAAACGTCCGGATGAGGAATCTTACCAGCGGGTTGAAGTCAGCCAGCGGGTCTATCTTCTGAAATATCTTTTCGAGCTGCAGGTCCATCTCCAGGGACAAATCCTCATCCTTAAGCTTCACTAGATGTGTCTGGGGAAGTTCCATCTGTGCCACCGGGTCGAACTTTATATCGGTTTTAGAAAGGCTCCATTTGTTAGTTTCTGATGTCATGTAGAGCAGCTTGCCCGTATCGTAAATTATCAGGGGCTTTATTCTGGCATTATCGAATTTCTTACTCGTAACGATATCCGCAAAGATAATAGTATATTCCTCATCGTAGACCCTTCCCCAGTCCCAGTATGCGATAACGTCGAGGGGAGAGAAGTTTAACCAGTTGTGGTCGCGGTACCCCAATCCCTTGATATCTAGTGTTTCCCCCCTTGTTCTGAAGGTGCCCCTGGCTTGGCCACGTGGCTGGGGGACAACCCAATACATACACTTTGTCTCGTCGCCAAAGCACGCGTGGCTTTTGATGCCTTCAATTCCTGCATCAAGTTTTAAGTCTAGGGATTTCTCTCCGTTCTCGATGTGCAGCTCGCAATGAGAAATATCTCCCCTTATGAAGTTTTTACCGATCTCAACCGCACAAACTTCGGTTGAAGATGTGAAGGATGAGTAGGGTAACTTCTCATCTATCAGCAGCTCTGTTCCGTCGGGCCTAACATAGCTGGCCCTGACACCGGTCCTTACCTTTCGCGGCCGGGAAACGTCGCCGGAAATATAGAACTGGCCTCTGACAAGGCTTCCGTCTATATTCATTATGTCGAAGTACCACCACTCGATATAATTTGGATCCTCTATCGGATGCCAGGCGTCGTCAGATTGACTAGGTATCATTGACTCGGAGATCTCCCTAACGGTTTGTTCTTCACAAATTACCTTCATCACTTCCCTCCATAACGTCAGCGCAGCTTACTAATGGACACTTTAGGTAGCTGAGCTGCCTTTGTCAAGCACCCGTAATCACGGGGCAGCGATTGCACGAAATTGCTGGTTGGGCTATGTAGGAGTTCCCATGCACAACGGTGTGGGCCATCCTGGACTCAAACTTGGCTTTACACTATATCCGTCAAAATGCGGGCTATTGAACCACGTGCATGCAGGGATGGGGGTAGCCTAATCCTCAGCCAGGAACATAGCCCCCGAGACCACGAAGTAGACACCCATGCCGATAAGGGCTACGCCACAGGCCAGCAGTAACCCACGGTATACCCTGAGACTCATCAGCCGCTTCCCCCGTGCGACGACCAGGGACACCATGCTATACCATCCCAAATCAGACAGGATATGGCCTAAGTAGAAGACCACTACACCTATTGCTCCTGCCGCCAGGGACCACAATACATAAGTGGTCCCCACTGTGGCCCACCATATGAGCCAGTAGGGGTTGGCTACGCTCAACACCGCACCGGTTGCGATCAGCCGCCGCCCCTGCCTTGCCGACTGAGGGCTGACCTCCAGTGGAGCCACGACCCGGCGAGCCTGGCGCAGGAGGGCATACGCCATGCCCAGCAGGAAGAGGCCGCCGACCACCCCAATGATCCCAGACACCAGGCTTTGTCCCAGAACCTCGCTCAGCCCCCAGACCAGGGCTACTACTAGCAGCAGTTCGACTATGGCGTGCCCCAGGATTAAGAGCGGGCCAGCACGAAACCCTCGCCTCGCCGCCTCGCTGATGTTGACGGCAAGGAGAGGCCCGGGCATCATGGCGCCGGAAAGGCCGACGACAAATGAGGTGCCGAAGATGAGGAAGAGGCTGGTAGCCACGATTTCAGTTTGGCATAGAGCTGGGACGAAGTCAATCGGCCAGCGAGATGCCTATGGTGAAACCAGAGAGCCTTCGGTCAATCTTTTAAACATGCTATTCTTGTTTAGTTGGCAAACACACCATCAGCCTCTTTTGTTCCTTCATGTTCAATGTCACCTGCTCTTTCATAGGGTGACATTTTCTCAGAACAGTTAAGGGGTGACAAAATCATAGAACATTAACAGCAACCATAGCTCTACTTGACAAAACCGCAAACTTATGTTAACCTTGGCAATTTCTTAGCGGAGCACCTTAAAAGGCGTAAGCAAGGTGGTGAACGAAGTGGAGATTAGGCTTAATGTGGATGTGGATGAGGCGACATTCTATTGGCTAGCAGGAGGGAAAGGTGTCGTTTCGGCGGAGGACGCTGCTAAGGAGGTCCTGAGTACACGGGCCAAGGAGCAGCAGGAACTGGTCAAGCGGAGAGCGATGGCAAGAAGGCTGGAAAGGACCCCCGCATTAGTGGGCAAGTAGATAGAAGGTATAGCACGGATGAAGTCCGGTTAAAAGATAGCACTCCAGCGATGGGTTGACACCATCGACCTCTTGATAGCGTGAATAGTTTAGGGTTTGCCGTCACTAGCCCTAAACTACTTGATAAGGGCTTAGGTATATTGCCTAAGCCCTTCTTAATACTTTTTCGCTTTCTGTAATAGCTAACAGGGCAATTGTCTGGGGAGATTTACCTGCGCAGCGGCAGTTCAGAATATAACCCTGGGTTAGTTCTTGGAGACTGATGACGGGGAGAGTTAAGCGGTCTATAATTTGTTTTTCTATGCCATGCGGCACGGAATCAGCTTTAGTGGTGGGCCATCCTGGACTCGAACCAGGGACCCCAGTCTTATCAGGACTGTGCTCTAACCAACTGAGCTA
>JAGMCC010000060.1 GCA_023129355.1 Dehalococcoidia bacterium
TCCCATACCTGCCCCTCATCGCACTCCCCGTCCCCAAGGATAACATACACCCGATAGTCTCGACCATCGAGGCGAGCGGCGAGGGCGGTGCCAATACCGAAGGATAACCCCTGCCCCAGAGCACCCGCCGACATCTCCACGCCGGGAGTGGTGATCATATCGGTATGACCCTGCATGCGGCTGCCCAGCTGCCTCAGGGTCAAGAGCTCGGCAACGGGGAAGTAGCCTGACTCCGCTAAGGCGGCGTAGAGAAGTGGCGCGGCGTGTCCCTTGCTTAACACAAATCGGTCGCGATCGGGCCAGCGGGGGTTCTGGGGATCGTGGCGCAACTCATGAAAGAATAGGGCGGTCACCAGCTCCGCTGCGGAGAGGGAGCCGCCGGGGTGACCGCTGCCCGCCTTTGCGGTCATGGTGATGACGTGGCGGCGCAGTGTTTTCGCCTTTTCCCTCATTTCCTCTGTGGACCGGGCTTGCTCCATCTCGTTAGAAGAAGCACCCTCGGCCGCTGAGTGCGGTGCCGAGGGTGCAAGCTCAGGTTTCTTGTTGAGGCCTCGCTTCGATGAAAGCAATGGACACCCCCTTGCCATGTTAGGCTATTATATAGCAACATAATTACCTTGTCTATAGCTTTTCTTGACCTTAAGGGAAATCTCCCTTAAAATCCTAGGGTGATTGTAGACTTCCATACCCATATCTTCCCACCACGGTTTAATGAGTACCGAGAGGAGTACGTAGCTCGCGACCCATTATTTGCCCGAATCTACGCTAAACCCAACGCTAAGATCGCCTCCTGCGAGGACCTCATTGCCATTATGGATGAGGAGGGCATCGACCGTTCCGTCATCCTCAACGCCAACTGGAGCAGCCTCGAGCTATGCCAGGAGACCAATGACCATATCATGGAGTCTATATCCCGCTATCCCGACCGTCTGGTGGGCTTCTGTTCCCTCCCGCCAAAGGCGGAGGAGGCGGCCATCGCCGAGCTCGAGCGCTGCATCCGCGGCGGGATAAGGGGCATCGGGGAGCTGAGGCCCGATTTTCAGGGCCTTGTACGCGGTGATGAGGCGGTAATGGACCCCATTTTCGAGGTGGCGCTTCGCCACCGCCTCATGCTGCTAGTCCACGCCTCCGAGCCGGTGGGGCATGAATATGCGGGAAAGCAGAAAATCACCCCCGACGTCCTCGAAAAGCTCATCAACAGATTTCCAGATATGACCATAATATGCGCCCACTGGGGGGGTGGGCTTCCCTTCTACGCCTTGATGCCCGAGGTGGCAGAGGCGCTGAAAAACGTCTTCTTCGATAGCTCAGCATCGCCCTATCTCTACCGGCCGGAGATTTTCAGACACGTCGCCGAGATCGTGGGGGTGGAGAAAATCCTGTTCGGCAGCGACTACCCCCTGATATCGCCAAGCCGGATTATAAAGCAGCTTCGCTCCCTGGACATGGGGGAGGAGGCAGAGGCTTTGATCCTGGGAGGGAACGCCAGAAGGCTTCTTGGTTGGTAATGGAAAAGATCCGCGCCTTTATTGCCATCGAGCTGCCCGACCCGGTCAAGGATAGCCTCTCCTCTCTGGAGGATAGGCTAAGACCCGCTGAACATCCCTACGTAAAATGGGCTGACCCTCAAGGCATTCACCTAACCCTAAAATTTCTGGGAAACATCGCCGCAGATAAGGTGCCCCGGATAATAGAGGCTATCACCCTGGTGTCTCAGGGTTTATCCCCCATCGAGCTCCAGATCGGCGGGCTGGGTGCCTTCCCCAATCTTCAGCGCCCCCGTGTTATCTGGGTGGCGGTAACGGGGGAGGTGGAGCGGTTGATCACCTTGCAGCGGGGCATGGACCGGGCCCTCGCTCCCCTCGGCTTCCCACGGGAAGGACGCCCCTTCACACCACACCTTACCCTGGGGCGGCTCCGCGAGCGGGCCTCTCCGGGGGAGAGAAATAGCATAGGGAAGCTGGTGATGGCCACTGAATCTGAAGGCGGCCCCACCATGGAGGTGAACGATATCAGCCTGATGAGGAGCACCCTCACCCCATCGGGCGCCATCTACAACCGCCTCGCCTCAATCGAGCTGAAGGGGGTATAATAGGAGAAGGGGTGAGGATTGCCCCACCCCGAATTATAACGAGGTGATATGGTGAAAGAGAATGATGTTTACCAACAGCTGGCAGACATGATCGATGAAGAGGACGTCGTCGGCATACAGAAGACCCCCGCGGTCCTGAAAGTCCTGAGCCTGCAGTTTACCCCAGAGGAGGCCCGATTGGCCCTCCAGGTGCATCTTGCCGGGGCAAAGCTCGACGAGATCGCGGAGAGATCAGGCATCAAGAAAGGGAAGCTGAAGAAGCTGCTAAACACCATGGCCGATAAGGGCACCATGTTTATCGAGCCTGGCAAAGAAGACCCGACTTACAAAGTGGTGGGCGCATCGGCCCCGGGGCTCACCGAGACGGGCCTGTGGGGCAATATAAAGTATCCATTCACTGTAGAGCTGGGGAAAGCATTGCACCAGGTTCTGAAGGAATGGTCCGAGGAGAAGCTGTGCAAGCTCGGGTTTCCCTTTGCACCGGTATGGGCTGGTACTCTGGCCCTGCCCGATGACGTGCAACCCTCCGAGAACCTCGCCGAGGTTATCAGGGATGCCGGTCACTGGAGCGTCTCCCCGTGCCCGTGCCGTCTCTCTCACTGGCTGGTGGACCCCGGTAATCACTGCGAGCACATACTGGAAACATGCATCCATACCGGCGATCTGAGCCGCTGGGCGGTGGAGCACGGCATGGCCCGCGAGCTCAGCTATGATGAGGTCGTCGAGCTCCTGCGGGAGTGCAACCGGGACGGCCTGGTCCACACCCTCGAGATAAACTCCGTTATCTGCAACTGTTGCGATGACTGCTGCGCGATATTCCACGGCCACAAGCTGGGCGCGCCAACATTCATACCATCCCCCTTCATGGCCCAGGTCGACGAAGAGACATGCAACGCGTGTAAAACCTGTGCCGAGCGCTGCCCAGTGGGCGCGATAGAGGTTGACGACTTCTCCTCCGTTAACCAGGACATATGCATCGGGTGCGGCGTATGTGTCCCGACATGCAAGACGAAATCGATGAGGCTGGTGAGGCGTCCTGCGGTCGAATAGGTAGGCAGAGTGGCTTGCCAACCACTTATCTTTAGTGTATACTAGCTTTGATACTAGGATGGGAGGTGGCTCTTGGAGAACAATGATTTCCCCAAATGCCAGAAGTGTAATGTTGGAGATTTAGTCCCCCTGTCAGACTTTGGCAGTCAAGGGGCGCCGATCCACTACAAGGCCTGGGTTTGTACCAATCCAGATTGTGGCTACAACATTAAGATCAGGAACGGCGACCTCTATTTGAACGAACCTATCATCAGCGGCGTCGGGCACACCGTCAAGGCGCGCTAACTAAAAGAGCGTTTTGCTCGACATTGAAGAAAGCAGGCTCACTTCTCCTTGTGAACCTAGTTGCTTCGTTGAATCAGCTCAAGACGTTGGTTCTTGACCTCCTTTTCCCCCGGCGGTGCGTTGGTTGTGGGACCGGGGGGAGTTTCCTTTGTTCCCCATGCCAATCAGCGCTGCCTCACCTCCCCCCCCCACTATGCGCCAAGTGTGGCAAACCACTTTCTTTTGGTACCCTCTGCCATGACTGTGAGAATCATCCCATTGAGATCGAGGGCATCCGCTCCCTTTTCCCCTTCAATGGGGTGGTGCGCCAGGCGATCCTCCAATTTAAGTATCAGAATGTGAAGGCGCTCGCAGCACCACTCGCACAGCTAATGGGGGAATATTTAGGCGCACACCCTTTGCCTGCCGACACCTTGATCCCGGTGCCCCTTCACCCTCGCCGCCTCCGGGAACGGGGCTATAATCAGTCCTCCCTACTGGCCAGGGAATTGAGCAAGCTTGCCTCGCTGCCGATAGTTGATGGGGCGCTCCTTCGCCTTAAAAACACCCCTCCCCAAACAAAAACCAACAGCGCCGAGGACCGCCAGCGCAATGTGGCCGGTGCCTTTACCTGCCGGGATCGACAACTGGCGGGGAGGCGCATCCTCCTCATCGATGATGTATGCACCTCAGGCGCAACCCTCGATGCTTGTGCCGCTGCGCTGAAAATGGCAGGAGCCACCTCGGTATGGGGCTTAACGCTGGCGCGGGAGGTGTAAGCGGGTGGCGAAGGTACATGCAATCCTTTTCCTCGGCGGTATCGGGGGCAGCCCGGTAGCGGAGATGGTCGCCGGTTGCCACCGTGCCATCACCCAGGACACCATAGAGCGAGCGCAGCAGGCCGGCATCTTCGATGGGGTGATCCTGGTCACCAATGAAGGCCAGCTCGATCCCTCTCTGGTGGTCGAGCCCAGCGGACGCCCCTTTCACTTCGGTAAAAGACTCAAAGAGATTATTGAGAAATACGATATTGAAATGCCCTTTTATATTGGCGGGGGCAGTATCCCCCTCCTCTCCTCCGATGAATTGAGGGCCGTTGGCGAACAGCTCTCCTCCTTAAAAGATACGGTGATCACCAACAATCCCTTCTCTGCCGATCTGGTCGCCTTCACCCCGGGGAAAGCTATCGAGGCCATCCAGCTTCCCGCAACAGATAATCCCCTGGCACAGCTTCTGGTTCGGCAGGCCAATTTAAGCGAGACCTCGCTGCCGCACAACGCTTGCTATCAGTTCGATGTGGATACCCCCTCTGACCTCTTTATCCTCAAGCTTCACCCGGGTATCGGTCGCCACACCAGAGCATATCTTGAGGGGCTCCCCCTCGATACCTCTCACCTTGAGCAGGCGGTGCGCCTCTTTACCGACGGGGATGCCCAGGTTCTAATAGCAGGGCGTGTAGGCAGCCATGTTTGGTCCCAACTGGAGCGGGAGACCTCCTGCCGGGTGCGCATGCTCTCCGAGGAGCGAAGCCTGCACGCCGACGAGCGCGACCGGCGCGGCGAGGTGTGCACTATCTTAGGATTCTATCTGGAGCAGGTGGGAGCGGAGCGCTTCTTTGAAACCTTAGCTCAGTTGGGCGATGCCGTCTTCATCGACACCAGGGTGCTCTTCACCCACTTTGAGCTTAATCTCAGCCTCGCCGACCGCTTCTACTCCGACCTGGGACAGTACGAAAAGATCGATAACCCCTTTGCCCGTGAATTCACCCAAAAGGCACTGGAAGCGCACATCCCCATCATCCTCGGGGGGCATTCCCTGGTCTCGGGCGGTTTACTCGCACTAATCGAGGTGGCGCAGTTGGGCTAATCATAATGGGAAGGAAATCGGAATCATCCAAAGAAAGGAGGGTCTTAATAAATGGCAAAGCGAGGGAAATTCGGCGCCCGCCTTTACCTGATGGATACGAATATGGTGCTTGTGGTTCAAACAGTCAAGCGAGGGACTGCTGAGAATGCTCCGTATGTGATTGATCAGAGGCCGACAAGCGGGAAGGAAAGGTTTGTTAGCGTTACGGATGACAAGGGCATAGCGGACGCAATTCGGGATGCACTCGAAGGCAGATTGTAGCTCCGTAAGAGGCTCCGTTACCGAAATTGACATAAGATTCGGAACGATGCTGATCATAAGGCTGTGATCTCTTCCGGGCGACAATCAGGCTGTCATTCTGAGCCCCGATTTATCGTGGCGAAGAATCTCTGGTATTCTTTCAGACCCTTGGCGGAGTTTACCCTGAGCGAGATTCTTCGGTCGCTTTGCTCCCTCAGAATGACAAAGGGTGTCGCTTCAGCTCGCAATGACAGGGACAGCGGGGAGAGGCAATGTATCACTAAATGTACTGGACGAGTACAGGTTGTTGACAGGGAAAGGGCGGTGAAGTAAACTAACGCCCGCCAGGAGACGGCCTGGCCTTTCATTTTGTACCCATCGCAGGGTAATAAGTATGAAGAGACGGTTTATCAACCAGGGCACCGCAGTCGAAAAGAGCGATCCGGAGATGTGGCAGGCGATTCGCCGCGAGGAGGAGCGCCAGCGACGGAATATCGAGCTCATCGCCGCCGAGAACTATGCCTCGCCGGCGGTTCTGGAGGCTCAAGGCTCGGTGCTCACCGACAAGTACGCCGAGGGCTACCCGAAGCGCCGCTACTACGGGGGGTGTCAGGCAGTAGACCTGGTCGAGGAGCTGGCAATAGAGCGGGCGAAGCGGCTTTTTGGGGCCGAGCATGCTAATGTCCAGCCCCACAGCGGCGCCCAGGCGAACATGGCCGCATATTCCACCCTGCTCGACCACGGGGATACCGTGCTGGCGATGAGCTTAGCCCACGGCGGGCACCTTACCCACGGCAGCGCGTTCAATTTCTCCGGCAGGCTCTATCGCTTCGTTACCTATGGGGTGAGCCGTGAGACAGAGCTATTGGACTACGATGAGATCGAGCGACTCGCCAAGGAGCACCGACCCAAGCTCATCGTGGCGGGCGCCAGTGCCTATCCCAGGGTTATCGACTTTCAGCGGTTTCGCCGGATCGCCGACCTTGTGGGGGCACATCTAGTGGCGGACATGGCCCACCTGGCGGGGCTGATCGCCACCGGGGTGCATCCCTCCCCTGTGCCCTATGCTGACATCGTCACCTCCACCACCCATAAGACGCTCCGGGGGCCGCGCGGTGGCTTCCTGTTGTCCAAAGCGCGGTTTGCCTCCCCATTGGATGAGGCGGTCTTCCCAGGGATGCAGGGCGGCCCCTTGATGCACGCTATCGCAGCTAAGGCGGTGGCCTTCGGTGAGGCAATGAAGCCTGATTTCGTCAGCTATCAGCGCGCGGTGGTGGAGAATGCCCGCATCCTGGCGAGCGAGCTTCAGCGGGAGGGGCTGCGCCTCGTCTCCGGGGGCACCGACAACCATCTCCTGCTCATCGATCTCTCCCCTATGGGGTTGACCGGCAAGCAAGCGGAGGAAGCCCTGGACTCCGTGTGGATCACGGTTAATCGGAATGCCATCCCCTTCGATAGTCGCCCTCCCCAAGTTACCAGTGGCATTAGACTGGGCACCCCTGCAGTAACCACGCGCGGCTTTGGCCCCGATGAAATGAGGAGCATTGCTCAGCTCATCGGTAAGGTGCTTGCAAATCTCGGTGATCGGCATGCCTATAAGGAGGTGCGTCACGCCGTTAGTGGGATTTCCCGCCGTTTCCCGGTGCCCGGGCTGGGTTAGTCGATCTCGCTCAGATAGATAGGTGACATATAGTATCGTTGATTTCGCTTTTATGCCATCCCCAAGAACTCCACGGTGAAACAACCTTGGAGACGTTTAGAGGAGAAGACATCCACGCCATACTGTATGTTCAAATAAGTAGACACTATACAGGGGAGTCTTCCAAGGCCGACACTTCGGCCCAGGTCGGCCGACGCTTCGGCCTAA
>JAGMCC010000061.1 GCA_023129355.1 Dehalococcoidia bacterium
TGGCTCGTAAGTCTGTGCACGCGTAGAAGCGCCAAATCTAAGTAGGACGCTATCTATTATAGTATGGTGTTCAATTCCGCAGGTCTGGGTCAGCCTAACTGAGCGGAATTCAAACTTGTCGTCCCATTCAACAATAAGCCATTTTGTTTGATCAGGTGCTGGCGCAACAGGGGAAGCAATTCTTCGGAATGCGATCTAACAATTCGCTAGAATGTGTGGTGCATCAGGGAGCAAGCCTGTAATGGCGTGCCCGAACGAGTAGCGAAGGTGATCGCTCAGACATTGAACAGGAAGGTAATCACGTCGCCGTCTTGGACGATGTAGCTCTTGCCTTCGGTGTGTAGCAGCCCCCCTTTTCTGCCCTCGGCGATGCTGCCGCATTTCACCAGGTCCTCATAGCCAATTACCTCGGCCCTGATGAAGCCCCGCTCCATATCTGAGTGAATCTTACCCGCCGCCTGCACCGCGGTAGTATCGCGGCGGATGGTCCATGCCTTCACCTCGTCGGAGACCACGGTAAAGAATGAGATCAGCCCCAGCAAGTCGTAGGAGAGCTTGATTATGCGGTTCAGCGCTGCCTCCGCGATGCCCATATCTGAGCGGAACTCCTGGGCATCGGCATCATCAAGCTGGGCCAGCTCCATCTCCAGCTTGCCACAGAGGACGGCAACCTCCAGATGCGGGCAACGGTATTTTTTACGCCACTCGTCCTCCAGGGAGCTGGCCTGGGGCAGCCTCTCCTCCCCGATGTTAAACACCATAAGGAGCGGCTTAGCGCTCAGGAACTGGTAGCCTGAGATGGATTTTCGCTCGTCTTCGCTCAGCTCTTGTTCTCGGATGGGCACCTCGCCCTCCAGGGCGACCTTGAGCCTCGCCAGAAGCGCTTCCTCCTTGGCGAAGGCCTCGCGCTCATGGGCCTTTGCCCCTTTCAGCGAGGCCTCTATCTTATTTAGTCTTTTTTCCATGATAGATAGGTCGGAGAGGGTGAGCTCCAGCTCCAGGATCTTGATGTCTCTCTCCGGGTCGATGCTGCCCTCAATATGGGGCACTTTCTCATCCTCGAATGCGCGCACCACATGGAGCAGGCCGTCCGTCTGGCTGAGATGGGCCAGGAACTCGCCGCCCAGTTCCCGTTTGGTGGGTGCGGCGACATCGATATATCGCACCTCGGCAGGTATTTTCCGCTTCGGCTGAAATATCTTATCCAGAGCCTCTAGACGCGGGTCGGGCACCTTGGCCATCCCCACATTCGGTTCGGCGGTGGTGTAAGTGCCGATCTCCGCCTTTCCCCTGGTCAAGGTATTGAAGAGTGTGGTCTTGCCGCTCTTGGGCAGCCCGATAATCCCGATCTCCACTTTTTCGACCTTTGCGGTTGTTGGTTCGGATTCCAGTCGCCTTCTTGCTCTTCTACGATCGTCGGCGAAATTTCGGGTAGTTTTTTCCGTTTTTGAAGCTTTCCGGCTTAAGTTCTAACCATGGATATCATAGCATATTCCTGATAATTCACCTACCCGCCCACCCTGAGATGTATTTAAAACATCGGGTAGCCTAGAGCATCTGCTCTAGGCGTTGTTGGAGCGGATGCTCCAACCTACCCATAATCCCATACCCCTCTGGACTCCCCATTTTACATTCGCAAGAGTCTCCTATCTATCCAAACTATATTAGTTCTATTCTAGCTCTAGGGTGTGCGTTTCTCCGTTATGGGCGATTGTTGGCTTAGGTTACTGCTGTAATCACAACGCCATATCCCCGGGGGAGGTGTAGTCTAGCATCGAGATATGCGGTAGAATGAGAGTGTGATCGTTGGTACCATAGAGATATTGGTCTTAACCGCCTAAATTTGGGCAGCAGCGAGTCCTTTTAGAAAGCATTAGAGAAAGGGCGAAAAGGCGAAAATGTTTTATATCCTGTTCGGTCTCGATGAGTTTTCGCTCCGGGAGGAATTGGAGCGGATAAAGGACGGCCTGGGTGACCGGGAGTCTCTCTCATCCAATACCACCACTTTCGAGGGGAAACAGGTGAGCTTGAATCAGCTCATGGATGCCTGCATAGCGCTGCCCTTTCTGGGCTCCCACCGTCTCATCATCGTAGAAGGGCTGCTGTCGCGCTTTGAGGGTAATCGGCTGGAGCTCAAAAAGGGGGATGAGGGGGGGTGGGGGGAGTTCGAAAAAAAGGTCGGAGATATGCCCCCGAGCACGGTACTCATCCTGGTCGATGGGCAGATAAAGAAGGGTAACGCGCTGCTCAAGCGGCTGGCGCCTTTAGCCTCGGTGAAGGAGTTCCCGCTGCTCAAGGGGACAGCGCTAGGGGAGTGGATCCTTGGGCGAGTGAAGGAGGGGCAGGGCACGATCTCCCCCGAGGCGGTGAGGATGCTTGCCTTGCTTGTGGGAGAGAACCTGTGGGTGTTGGCCAGCGAAATTGAGAAGCTACTCCTCTACACCGCGGGGCGACGCATCGATGAGGGGGATGTTAAGGAGGTGGTTAGCTACGCTCGGGAGGCCAATGTTTTCACTATGGTAGATGCCCTTATCGAGGGCCGGGTGGCAAGGGCAGCGCCACTGTTGCACCAGTTGCTTCAGGAGGGAGACACCGCGCCCTATCTTTTGGTCATGATAACCAGGCAGCTTCGCCTGTTGGTTCAGGCAAAGGATCTTAGCCTGCAGGGTTTTTCTGCTGCTGAGGTTAAGGCTCGATTGGCCCTGACCTCGGATTACGTCCTGAATAAGGCGCTGGAACAGGGCCGGCGGTATTCCATGGAGCGGCTGGAACAGGTTTACCGCAAGCTCCTGGAGACCGACCTATCGATAAAGAGGGGGTTATGGAGGGGCGAGCTGGCCCTCGACCTCCTCGTCGCCGAGCTATGCGCCTAATTTCGCCCTGAGCCTGCCCGTCCCTTCGTTTAGCGCTCAGCCTCCTGGTAATCGATTCTCCTTGATTTCGCTTGGGTCTGCCACCCTGAACCTCCCCGCTTTGAGTTCGGCGATTAGCTCCTGAATGTTGGTAAGTTTCCGCTCGAAAAAGGTGGCGGCACGACCGATGTCTTTGGCCTCATGTGCATCGCTGCCGGCGACGCCCCTCAGCTTTAATCGCTCGGCGAGCTCCGCGGAGAAGGCGTTCTGCCTCTCCGTACCCCGGGCGTTGAAAACCTCTACGGCGTCCACCATCCGGTAAATTGGGTTTTGGCAGGCGCGGTTGAGTTCTCTATAGTATCGTTTGTTCTCAGGGTCTTCACTTTTGAGTATTTTGCGGCGGAAGGGGTGTGCCACGATCACAGCACCGCCTGCCTTATCCACTATCTCCTTGACGAATGCGGCGCGGCTCATGCCCAGTATCCACTTTTTAAGCCCGAAGACAAGCAGGTGCTCCACCTCGGTGTTTATCTCCGCTCCGGGCAGGATGAGGAAATCGTGTTTGCGGCACAATGCCGCGATGTCATCATCATTCCAGAAAGCGTCGTGCTCAGTGAGGCAAATGGCATCGAGGCCGGCGCGCTTAGCGTGTGCGATCAGCTCGTCTGGTTTCAGCTCGCTGTCGTCGGACAGGGGTAGGGTATGCGTATGCAGGTCGATGAGCATATTTTAAACTTTTCGATAGTATTATGTTGGCTAGTTTTTAGATCTCTCTGGCGATGCGGAACCCACCCTCGATGGCCTGGACAATTCTCTGAGCCTCGGTGCAGTCACCAATAGAGTGGCACTCCGTGACCTTTCCCTCCAGCCTTCGGGCAAGCTCATCGTGGGGCACCAGCCCCACCGCAAGCACTACGCTGTCCGCGGCGAAGAACTCCGCGAACCCGTCACGGCTTACCGCGACCCCTTTATCGGTGATCTCCTCTACCTTCGCCTTGGTCTCCATAGCGATTCTCGCGCTTCTCAGCCGCTGCATAATCACCCATCGGGTGGTCATCCCTATATCGGCTCCTATTCGCTCCAGCATCTCCAGAATGGTTACCTTTTTGCCCTTATCGGCAAGGTACTCGGCGGTTTCACAGCCGATCATCCCACCCCCAACAATCACTACCCGCTCCCCAACCTCCTTCTCACCTCCGAGCACCTGCAGAGCGGTAACCACATTTCCCCCGTTCACACCGGGGATGTTGGGGATGAGCGGCGTGGCTCCGGTAGCAACGATGACCACCTCCGGCTTCCCCTCGGTGATGCTCTTTTCGCTCACTTCTTGGTTAAGCCTGATTTGGACGCCGCTTTTTTTAAGCCGGGTCTCCAGATAATTGGTCAGATTGCTGAGCTCCCATTTATATGAGGGAACCGCCGCCAGGAGAAGGTTTCCACCCAGTCGGTCCCCCTTTTCAAAGAGGGTGACCTGGTGTCCCCGTTCTGCCGCCCCCGCGGCAGCCTCCATGCCTGCAGGGCCGCCGCCGATGACAAATACCTTCTTCGGCGTTTTCGCCGGTACGCTGGTATATTCTGCCTCCTTGCCTACCTGGGGATTCACCGCGCAGGCGAGCGGCGCGCCCAACATGACCACGTCCAGACAGTGCCCACAAGCAGTACAGGGCCTGATCTCCTCAAGCCTCCCCTCCCTGGCCTTGTTGGGGAGCTCCGGGTCGGCGATGAGTGCACGCCCCATGCCGATGAGGTCAGCCCTTCCCTCGGCTATAATCTTGTCTGCCAGGATGGGGTCGTTGATACGGTAGGCGGCGACCACCGGGATCTTGGCCACCTTTTTAATCTCTTCAGCGAGGTAGACGAAGGCGCCCCGCGGTACCGACATGTGAACCAGGGGCGTCCGGCATTCATGCCACCCTGCCCCTACATCGAGGCAATGAACCCCCACCCCCTCCAAGATGGGGATCAGTTTTTTGGTATCCTCCAGGGTATGCCCCCCTTCCATAAACTCGTCTGCGGAGATTCTACATAACAGGGGGTAATCGCTGCCGGCCTTCCTTTTCGATAAGGCGATGATTTCGAGAAGAAACCTCATTCTGTTTTCCAGAGAGCCTCCATACTCGTCAGTGCGCTTATTGGTGCAGGGGGATAGAAAGCGGCTTATCAGATAGCCGATACCGCAGTGAAGCTCTACACCGTCAAAGCCGGCGTCCCGCGCCCGGCGTGCTCCCTCGCTGTATTCGTCAATAATCTGTTTTATCTCATCCAGGTTGAGCTCGCGCGGTTGGGAGTTGCGGCGTGTGGCGATCGCCGAGGGCCCAACCTCCTCAAGGGGAGCGCCATCGCCCCTGGCCCAGAAGTACTGGAGGCTTAGCTGGATCGCTATCTTGGTACCTGCAGCGTGCACCACATCGACAAGCTGGCTAAGACCCGTGATGAACCTATCGTGGTAGATCCCCATCCGGCCGGGAATGGGCTTTCCCATACTGGAGGGCCAAACCATGCCCGTGATTAAGAGGCCCGTCCCACCCCTGGCCCGCGCGGCGTAGTAGTTCCTCTGGCGGTCGGTCACCATGCAATCATCGCCATAGCCGGTGTCGGCTGCCAGGAACACTATCCGGTTCTTCAGCTCCAATGTGCCTATTTGGATCGGTTGGAACAGATGCTTGAGCTCGGTCATTACACTCTCCTATTTATTAGTGAGTTAGGTTGGCTGGCGTTTAGATTTCATAGCCAGCGCGGAATCCGGCCGCCATAGCCTCCATAATCCTGCCGCCAGTAGCAGCGCAGTCACCAACGCTGTGGACGGTCCAGCCTTTCTCCTCCAGTTCCCCCGCAAGCTTACCGTTGGTTTCCAGTGGCAGGGTCAGCGCTACTGTATCTGCTTCAAAGAACGCCTCGGAATCTCCTACTATCGCCTTTAGCCCCTTTTCGGTTATCTCCACCACCCTGGCATTCCTTTCCATCCTGACGCCGGATTTCCATAGCCTCATCAAGACCACCCACCTGGTGGTGATCCCGATATCGAAACCCAGCCGTTTGGATTCCTCAAGAAGCGTTAGTTCCTTTCCCCTCTCCGCTAGCACGTCCGCCAGTTCACAGCCAGCAAACCCGCCGCCGATGATGCTGACCCTCTTTTTGAACGGGAAGCTGAACCTCAGCGCCCATCTGATGATTGCTGGCTGATCCAGATATCTCAGGGCAAGGGAGCCTAAGCGCCATGTAAACCTTTGTAAAGCTCCGCCTTTCCTGGGCGCGCGGATCATTGCCATAAGCATATCGTGGCTGCTGAGCACATTCCCCCGATGTATCCCGGGTATTTCGGAGGTGGGGGGTATGCCCCCGGTAGCTACAATGACTACGTCTGGCTTCATCCTCTCAACAAAGGAGGCATCCACCTCCGTATTCAGCCTGACCTCGATAGGGAGCTTTCGCACCTGGCGCGTATGGTATTTGAGGAATTTGGGGAGTTCCTGATTCATAATGCCCGCTAATAGCAGTGACCCACCCAGCCTTCGACCCCTATCGCAGAGCGTCACTTTATGGCCCCTTAACGCCGCCACCCTGGCTGCCTCCATGCCTGCGGGGCCACCGCCGATGATGAGCACATTCTTGCTCTCGGCGGCGGGTTCGATGATATACACCGCCTCCCTCCCTACCCTGGCGTTGACGGCGCAGGACGGGCATTCGCCCGCTATAGCCGTATCCAGGCATCGGCAGCAGGCTATGCAATAATTGATATCGTCAAACCTGCCCTCCCTGGCTTTATTTGGCAGCTCGGGATCGGCGACAAGCGCCCGCGCCATGCCGACAAGGTCAGCCCTCCCCTCAGCGATAATCCTGTCTGCCAGAATGGGATCCCATATACGGTAGGCAGTCAGAACCGGTATGCTTACCACCTTTTTGACCTCCTCGGCGAGGTAAACGAAGGCCCCGGGCTTTACCCACTGCTGGACCATGGGTACGGGGGACTCATGCCATCCTGTCTCCACATCGATCGCAACGATGCCCGCCCGATCGAGGGCCATAATTATAGGCTTAGTATCCTCGAGGGTGTTGCCCCCCTCAATGAAATCTTCGGCGGATATGCGGGCGATAATGGGGAAGTCTTTTCCTGTCTTTTTCTGGCACGAATCCACGATCTCTAGCAGCATACGCATCCTGTTCTCCAGGCTGCCTCCATACTCATCGGTTCGCCTGTTGGTGTGAGGCGAAAGGAACTGATTCAGGAAGTAGCCTATGCCAGCGTGGATCTCTATCGCATCGAATCCGGCTTGCTGGGCTATCATTGCCGCATCGCCGTACTCTTCAACGATCTGGTGGATCTCGTCGACGGTCACTGCCCTGGTGTCTCCAAGGCGAGCGCCGGAAGGTCCACCCGATGGGCTTACCAGCTCGGTAGGGCCTTCGCTATTCGTCTTCCAGTCCCTTTTCCATTCATAGGTCATCAG
>JAGMCC010000062.1 GCA_023129355.1 Dehalococcoidia bacterium
GGATCTTATCGATCACTGGGGTGATGTCCCTAGAGGTATCGGCAGCGAAGTGGTTTCGTCGAATGCGCTGCGCCGCGGCGCTCATCCGCCGATAAACCCTCCAGTCAGCCTCCGATTTGTCCTCCTGATCGAGGCGAGAGAGGCGATCCTGGAGGCGCTGGCGCACCAATTCTGGGGGTGCCTCAACACGCACTATAATCAGCCTCGCTCCCACGCTGTCGGCAATGTGGTAGAGGTGCTCCCGGTGGTACTCGATCAGGTTTGTGGCGTCGAAGATAAGCGCGATCCCTCTTCGCAATAGGTCTTCGATGAGCATGTGGCAAGCCCGAAACAGGCGGTCGCTTTCGCCACGGCCAAAATTTGGAGTGGGGAAAAGCAATCGTCTCAGGGCATCGCTCTCCAGGATGGGAAAAGGTGGTGCCAAGGGGCGGGGGGAGAGCGAAAAAAGGCGCTCGGCAAGCTGGCGGCAGAAGTAGGACTTCCCGCTGCCAGGCAGGCCACTTACCACAATGAAGGCCGGGGTAATGGTGGGTTCGGGCAATTCACCCAGGCCTTCCCTCAGCCGTTGCACATCTTTCCTGGTTTGGGTATCTTCCATGCCCTTTTTCGCCCTTTCCGTTCCTTTCGCCTTTTATCCATTGTCGCACGCCGGTTTTTTGCCATCTCATGGGCCATCTGGGCTGGGCGAAAACGGGATTTCACCACAGGTGGCGAGGCCTGAAGTTCCGCTCCGGCTTCAGAAATGGGCCTCCTCAGCCTTCGGTATAAAAGGTAATGGCCAGCACTCCTGGGCCGGCATGAACCCCCATGCCAGGGGTGAACCCGGTGAGATAAAGTTCCACACAGTTAAATCGCGAGGCAATCTCAGCCTTGAGTTTCTCACCATCCTCCAGCTCATCAGCATGATGCACGATGACATGCACCGGGGAGTCCCCAACCCGTTCCGCCATTATCTCCAGGAGGCGACTTACCGCCTTTGTTCTGGTCCGGGGACGCGCTACCGGCATTGTTTCTCCTGTGGAAGTAGCATGCTCTACGACCGGCTTTATCTTTAATAGCGATCCGGCCCAAGCCTGTGCCCTGCCGGTGCGACCGGTTCTCGCCAGATAGAAGAGGGTATCCAACATCGCAACGAAATTTACCCTGGGCATCATACCGAGGACCACCTCAGTCACCTGAGCCAGGTCTGCCCCCTGGCTGGCAGCTCGAGCCGCTTCCAGGACGATAAGCCCCAGGGCGCCGCCCACCGCCCGGCTGTCGATTACCTCGATAGCAGTGTTGGTGAGCACCTCTTTGGCCACATCTTTTGCTACCAGCGCAGTATCGTAGATCTTGCTTTGTCGCGACGTGAGGGTGATGCAGAGTATGCTCTCCGCCTGCTGGCTCAACTGGCGATAGGCACCGAGGAAATCCCCCGCCGATGGGGTGGAGGTGGTCGGGAGATTCTCTCTCCGCCGCATAATCCTGTAGACTTCGTCGGGACTCATGTCAATCCCGTCGCGATAGCTCTTGCCTTCAAAGATTATCATGAGGGGCACTACGCAAATATCATACTTCGCCACTAATTCCTCAGGTAGGCAAGCTGTGCTGTCAGTAACAATGCCAACTTTTCTCATCATAGCCTCCTTAGTCAACGTAAAAGGCGAGGCCGAGCAATCCCCGACCTGTAGTGTAGCCCATTATCGGGCTGAACTCACTGATCCAGAGCTCCCCGCAATTGAACTCCGATGCTACCTGCTCCTTGAGCCTCTGGGCCTCCTCAAGCGCATCGGCATGTACTACTGCCACATGCACCGGGTTTTCCCCAACCTTCTCTCGCATCAGTTGGATGATTCGCTTTACCCCGCGCTCTTTGGTCCTGGCGACGCCCACGAAATGCGCCACCCCATCGGATATGCTTAATATCGGCTTGACACTGAGGGCAGACCCTATCTGCGACGCAACCTTAGCCATGTTTATTTAACATTTCCTCCGTTAAATGAGAAATATGAGGCGCGCAATGAGCAGCAGAATAATGATCGCCACCATAGGGGTGATATCGACCATGCCGAGCCGGGGAATGATGCGACGCAGTGGTGCCAGGATAGGCTCGGTAATCCGATCCAAGAAAACCACTATCGGGCTGTAGGGGGAGATGGCAAACCAGGAGAGAATCGCCCGCACGAAAATGATAACGGCAAGCACTTGAAATAAAATTGCGATGAAGTTGAGGAAGATGTCCATTTATCCCCTCAGCTCCTTCGCTTTTTCATATGCAGCAATCACCGCGCGCAGGAGCAGGTCTCTCAGCCCCCCCTCCTCTAACTTTAGTAGACCCTGTGCCGTGGTTCCCCCGGGGGATGTAACCATATCCCTTAGCGCTTTGGGGTGCTTGCCTGTTTCCTGGGCAAGGCGTGCTGCCCCAACAACTGTCTCCAGCACTAACTCCTCTACCATCTCATGTGGCAGCCCGATGTGTACCGCAGCGTCGACGAGCGCCTCGATGACTAGGAAGATGTAGGCTGGACCGCTGCCACTAACCGCGGTCGCCATATCGATGTATTTCTCATCAGGCACATAGATCTCCCGACCCATTGCCCCTAGGATGGACCGTGCCATCCCTTTCTGGCGCTGGCTTGCCTCGCTTGAGGCGGTCCATACGCTCATTCCCTGGCCGATCTGGGCCGGGGTATTGGGCATCGCCCGAACCACTGAGCGATGCCCCAGGCCTTTGGCGATGGTGGCCATAGCCGCCCCGGCGACGATGGAGAGGACAAGCTGACCTGGGGTGAACCGACCCTCCAGTTCGGGCATAAGCTCAGCCAAATTCTGAGGCTTAACGGCGATAACGACAATGTTGGAGCCTTTTACAGCGATGCCATAATCATCCGTCACTCTAACCCGGTATTCCTTTTTTAGGCTGGCTAGTCGCGCGGAGCTGACGTCATTAACGATAATGTCTTGAGGCGTGGTCAGTCCTTTATTGAGAATCCCCCTGATCATCGCCTCCCCCATGACCCCACCACCGATAAAGGCAATCTTCATGCGCTGACCGCCTTCTCCAGTATCCCTCTTATTTCGCCCTGAGATTTATCCTTCAAGGATACGTGCTTTTGACACTGCACGTCACGAAAGCCTACTATTTCCTGGTCCGTATTAATTCTGCCCCCTAGGAGGATAACCAGATCGTCGCCACCTTTCACCTTAAGTCTTTGGGTATGATTATAAAGGATGTCAGCCAGTAAACCGGTATTGTCATTATCGGTAGAGATCATGATAAAGGCAGCCACCCCTCCACCGCGGAAGGATGCCCCTAAACGCCTCATATCAATGGATATGTCTTGAATAGTCTCCAAATCCCGCAGCAGGGAATCTGGGGGCGTAAGGTGACCCGTCTGTAACATGACCCTTAGCTCACGTCTGTTTACCATTTCTCGAACTAATCCCCCTTTTCAGTTTCATGTGTTTCCTTTTTCCCTACCCCCGCTCCCCGAATATAGCGCGCCCGATCCTCACCATCGTGGCTCCCTCCCCCACGGCAACCTCAAAGTCATCGCTCATCCCCATGGAGAGGTGCTCCAGGCCCAGGGAGTCGCGAAGCTCTCTCAGCCTTCGAAAGATGGGTCGAACCTCTTCAGGGTCGCTAACCAGGGGGGCAATGGTCATTAGCCCCTTCACCTCCAGCATGGGCAGGCGAGCGACATCTTCCGCCGCCTTGTGCAATTCGGCCTGTGAAAAGCCGCTCTTTGGTTCCTCCCCTGAGATGTTCACTTGAAGCAACACGGAAACGGTGTTTCGAGCGCGGCCGCTCAACGCCTCTGCTAATCTAAGCGAATCGATGCTATGAATTATATCAAAAATCTCCACCGCTGTCTTAACCTTGTTGGTCTGAAGGTGTCCCACCATGTGCCAGGTAGGACACGGCTGCAGGTTGGACAAGCGAGCTATCTTCTCCCTCGCCTCCTGGACCCTGTTCTCGCCAATGTGCCTGATGCCTGCCTCAAGGGCAGCCTCAATAGCCTGGGCGGTCAACCCCTTGGTCACGGCGACAATGGTGATCTCTGCCGGCGACCGGCCCGCCCTCTGGGCCGCTTGGGCAATGCGGTGCTCTACATCATGCAGATTTCGTGCAATATCCATTTCAGCAAACCCCGCATTCCTGGCATTCGGCTAGCGGGCATGGTGGGGTCTCCTCGCCAATACGCGCCCGCTCCAGCTCCCTTTTCAGATAGTCAAGATCAACCCCCGAAACGATGTTTGCCCAGGGGAGCCGCTCATCAACCGGGATTTCCCTGCCGATGTAGAAATCGGCACCGAGCGAAAACTCCGCCAGCGCCCGATGCCACGAGGAGAGGGATTTTCCTTCCATCCGGGCAAGCACCGGGGCCAGCCTCCTGTCGCCTCGCGACAGCACCCCCTGGACGATGGACCAGGCCACGCTCTCCGACCTGACCGCGATGCCCTTCGGCTCCAGGCTGTTTTTGAGCGTGGCGAGGCGATGGCTGAGAATTCTGTCGCTGGTCATCGGAAGCCATTGGAAGGGGGTGCCTGCCTTAGGCACAAAAGGCTCTATGGTGAGGGTGAGATGAGTCCCCGCTCGCCTCCGGTCAATGCGCCCTTTTAAGGAGAGGGTTAGCTCGATCATCTCATCTATATCATCTTCGGTCTCCGTGGGCAAACCGATCATGAAATAGAGCTTGAGCTGCTTGGGAGGCTGCTCAGTGACCAGCTCTATAGCTTCGATGATGTCTTTCTCCGATACACCCTTATTAATTATTTTGCGCAATCTTTCCGACCCTGCTTCTGGTGCTAAAGACAAGGTTTGGGTGCCGCTCTCCACCAGCCCCCTGAGGGCTACTCGTGACAGGGGACGAATTCTCAGGGAGCTGATGGACATCTCTGCCCCCATCTGCTGCAGCCTGGCCACCAGCTCTTCTATCTCAGGGTGATCGAAGGGTGAAGCCCCCAAAAGCCCGATCCTTTTTTCATACTTCAGGCCGTTCTCAGCCTGAGCCAGCAGGTTATCTAACGAGCGGTAGCGAAAAGGTCGAAATAAAAAACCGGTGAGGCAGAAGCGGCAGCCCCATCGGCAGCCACGCGCGACCTCAATGAGGAACATATCGCCGAGCTCCGTCTGGGGGGTGAGGATCACTGAGCTGGTGGCAAAATCGTCGATATTCCGAACCCACTGTCGGCAGATCGGCGTCCTATCGTGAAGGCTGGGCACATAAACCCCGGGAAGCGAGGAAAGCGCGCGAAGCAGTTCATTCCTGCTTCCACGAATCCATTTTTCGCTCTCCTCACACCCCCTCAGGAGCGCCTCAATCATCGCGGGCAAAATAGCCTCCCCCTCCCCAATGGCAAAGCAGTCGAAGAAGGGTGAAAGGGGATCCGGGTTGGCGGTGATACAGGGTCCGCCCGCAATAACCAGGGGGTGGGCAGCACTGCGGTCGGCGGCAAAGAGGGGAGTGGCGCTCGATCTCAGCATCTCGACTACATTGAAGTAGTCCAGCTCGTAGGAGATAGAGAAGGCGAGCACGGCGAAGTCATCGAGGGGACGCCCGGATTCAATACTTTTTTTGTCCTTCTCCCAGAAGACCCGCTCGCAGACAATATTATCATAGCTGTTAAGAAGACCGTAGATAGTCTGGAAGCCGAGGTTGGACATACCTACATAATAGGTATTGGGGTAGATCAGGGCGATGGGAATTCTGCCGCCCCAATCCTTGAGGATGGTGCCTTGCTCGCTCGAGAGCCTTCGCCTTGCCGCTTTGTCCCACCTCATATTACGATATTTCGCTCTCCCCACAGCCTCGGCCCCACCCCTATGATTATCTCATCATCTTCTCGCTGCCCACCATGCCGATCTCGACGGTCTGTCCGCAATTGGGGCAGGTTATCGTCACACTGAGGGGTCGCTTCATCGCTCGCTCGGCGAGGGCAGTGACCATGGTGTCAATGTTATCCAGGCGCTGGTCCAGGTTATCAAGGCGCCGCTTAATCTGCACCAGGCTCAGATCCTCTCCCTTAGCTTCCCGTTCCGTTTCTTGTACCAAAGCAGCCTCCTCAATCAATGGCTATGAATACACCGCCCAGGATGATTAGGACTAATCCTACGGTAATAAATATCCACCCCCCCACCCTGAGCGCCCCGGGTTCGACACGCGTCGGCCAACGGGTGATGAACTCCCTCAGGTCAGGGCGCTGGGAGAGGCCATAGTTAAGCCCTCGCTCCTCACCCCTGGCCCACAAAAATGTGATAATGCCCAGGAGGAGGAAAAAACCTCCGATACCCATCATTATATAGCTATCAATATTAGGCATGGCTCGAGCCTCGTCCTAACTGCACTTGGTATAGCCGCAGGCGTGGCATATGTGACACCCCTCCTGATATACCAGCATACCGCCGCACTCCGGACATTGACCCCCAAGATTAATCACCGCCCCAGAATGATCGGGATTATTTACGCTCTCGCCCTTAATGTATCCCCCCAGCACACTCCCGATGGCATCGGGGCAGGAGAGCACTGCATGGCCCTGCTCCCAGGCGATAGCGGGACAGCGAATGCCTCTGAGATGCTTCACCACTGAGGTGACATCCACCCCGGAGCGAAGCGCCAGTGAGATGAGCCTGCAGGTGGCCTCAAGCTGCGCCGAGGCACAGCCCCCCGCCTTCCCCAGGCTGGAGAAAACCTCGCAGACCCCTTGCTCATCAGAGTTTACCGTTACATAGATATTGCCGCAACCGGTGGCTACCCTCTCGGTAACCCCCCTGGTGATCCTCGACCTCCTCCGCGGGACAAGCGCCTCGGTCTTCTCATCCCGCGCGATGTTCAGGACCTGCTTATCCTTGCTCCTGTCCCGATAGATGGTGATCCCCTTACAGCCCTTTTTATAGGCGAGCATGTACGCCTGGGCCACATCCTCCCTGGTGGCGCTATGGGGAAAGTTTATGGTTTTAGAGACGGCGTTGTTGGTGGAACTTTGAAAGGCGGCCTGCATCTTGATGTGCCACTCGGGGCTGATGTCGTGAGCGGTGACAAAGAGCCTCTCCACCCATTCTGGGATGCCATCCATCCCATGCAGGCTGCCCCGCCTGACCAGCTCCTTCATTAGCTCATCGGAGTAGAACCCTTCCCTTCTGGCCACCTCCTCAAAATACGGGTTCACCTCCACCAGACCATCGCCATCCAGTATGTTGCGCAAGTAGCTCAGCGCAAATAGCGGCTCGATGCCGCTGGAACAGCCTGCGATGATGCTCAGGGTGCCGGTGGGGGCGATGGTGGTGCAGGAGGCATTTCTCA
>JAGMCC010000063.1 GCA_023129355.1 Dehalococcoidia bacterium
GACCACGAGAATGCTCATAGAAAGCCCCTGGTCATGGTGTTTCGTGAAGACCTGGCACGCTTTCTCCCCGGCCAGGAGGATAAGCTTCGGCAGGGGTTGCTAAAGGAGGGGATTCCCGTCTATCACTCTCTGCAGCGGGCAAGCCGTGCCATAGGTAAGTTCACCCGCTACCACCAGTTCCACAGGAAAACGGATGCTCCACAATAACTAATTCTCCTGCATGCCACCTCCCGCTACAGAACCTATCTACGTCTTTACCTTTCCTTTACTTTTAGGTCAGTATAATTAGTGGATATGCGTATCCTGATTACCGAGGACGAGAAAGACCTGGCAGAAGCCCTGGCCATAGGGCTGCGCCAGCAAGGCTATGCTGCCGATATTGCTTACGATGGCGAAGAAGCCCTGGTTATGGCGGAGGTAAATGACTACGACCTCATTATCCTCGACCTCAATCTGCCCAAGATCGATGGTGTGGAGGTATGCAGAAGGATACGGGCCTCGGGCTCACCAGTCGGCATCCTCATGCTGACTGCCCTCTCCAGGCTTGACGACCGGGTAGATGGCCTGGATCAGGGTGCGGACGACTATATGGTGAAGCCGTTCCACTTCCCCGAGCTGCTGGCGCGGGTACGCGCGATACTGCGCCGGGAGGGCGAGCCGAGGCACCCCATTCTGAGGAGTGGTGACCTTGTACTCGACCCCAACGCTGTAAAGGGGGGTACTTCAGGGGCTCGGAGATAGCGTTTACCACCAAGGAATTCGCTATTCTGGAATATCTGATGCGCAACGCAGGCCGGGTTGTCAGCCAGGAGGAACTGCTGGAGCACGTTTGGAATGAGGATGCCAACCTGTTTACCCATACCGTTAAGGCCCATATCAATAACATACGCAAGAAACTGAAGATAGCTGGCGCGGGAGACCTGATCTCAACCGTCAAGGGGAGGGGGTATTTGTTATGAGAGTACCTGCATTCGCCAAGACAATACGTTTCAGGCTCACCCTGTGGTATGCAGCTCTTCTGCTTTTATTTATCATCCTGTTTATCGTTGGACTTAACCTGACCATGGAGCATTTTGGGCCCAGCGGTAGATTCCCACATAATCCAGAAATAGTCAGGCAAATACGTATCGAGAATCAAGAGCTGCTGCGCAACTATTCCCTGATCGGCCTCGCTGGCCTGGTGCTCTTCGGCGCCGGCGGTGGCTATTTCCTCTCAAGACGAATGCTGAAGCCCGTTGATCGTGTCTCATCGCTGGCATCACGGATTTCCAGCACCAACCTGAAGGAAAGGATCAACTACCAGGGCCCCGATGATGAAATGACGCGCCTTGCCAATACCTTCGATGACATGCTGGGGCGTTTGGAGAGCGCTTTCGAGTCCCAAAAGCAATTCATTCAGGATGCCTCGCATGAACTGAGGACTCCCATCGCCATAGCCCAGACGAACATAGAGGTCGCCGAGATGGAGGGAAAGGCCACCGCCAGGGATTATAAGCGCCTGATGGAGGTGCTCAAGATGAGCCTGGAGCGAATGAACAGGCTCAGCGACAACCTCCTGCTATTATCGGAGGGCGACCAGTCTCAGATGAAATGGTCGGTGGTGGATATGGCTGCCCTGCTTGACGAAGTGGCAGCGGAGGCCGGTGCTAAGGCGACAGGTGCCAGTGTGAACCTTGAACTGGAGCCAATATTGGAAGAGATGCTCGTAATGGGAGATGCCCTGCGTCTCAAGCAGGCCCTCATCAACCTGGTCGACAATGCCATCAAGTACAACCAGACCGGGGGCACGGTAAAGATCTCGGCCCGGGCCGAGGGCTCTCAACTCGTCCTTCAAGTGCAGGATAGCGGCATCGGCATCTCAGCAGCAGACCAGCAGCGCATATTCGACCGCTTCTACCGCGTTGACAAATCCAGGTCTCGCTCCCAGGGTGGCAGCGGCCTAGGCCTGGCTATAGTCAAGAAGATAGTCGAGGACCACAGTGGCACCATCTCGGTGGAAAGCACCCCGGGGCAAGGAAGCACTTTCCGAATGAGCCTGCCGCGGCATAGCCCAGCCTGATTTTGCCACAAGTCTTCATAAAAACAGGGGCTTAGGCCCCTGTTTTTATTTCCTATTAAGCTTCACTGGAAAAAATTTACCGTAATTTTACCTTGCATATGCTATGGTGAGAATGTGCTAAACGGCGTTTCGATCGAGACCATTTTAGAGAGACTGCTGAAAAAGAGGTGCCCCGAGGCCGACAGGTCGGCCGACGCTTCGGCCTATATCGGGGCCGGGGGTCTCCCCGATGTATCGGGGCAGCTTTAAAAAGTCCCCCAAGATTTGGGGGATTAGGGGGTTGATTGAGACTATTTCAGTAGTCTCTTAGAAAAAGAAAGGAGGTGAAATAGATGACAAAGTACATGAAGTTTGGGTTAATTGCCATCGTGGCCCTCACTGCCCTCTCAGTCGGCATCACCGCCATAGCTTTTGCCGAATCTCCGGAGGTTGAAGTTGGCGGAGATGGGGGGCCGAGACAGATCTTCCTCAGCAAGGTGGCAGACATACTGGGGCTGGAGGAGGAGCAAGTAGCCGATGCCTTTGTGCAAGCGCAACAGGAGATGAGGGAGGAAGCCCAAGAGCAGCGTCTGCAGAGAGCGGTTGACGAGGGGCGCATTACCGAGGCAGAGGCCGAGCAGATTCGAGAGTGGCTGCAAAACCGCCCGGAGGCGCTGCAGCAACTCGGGCCACCGGCTCATCCTCACCTGAGGAATGCACGGTGACAATAATGAACCTTCTATGACACCGCCCAGCCTGGGCTTACCTTACATCCTCACGAAAATAGGGGCTTCAGCCCCTATTTTATTGCACATTCCATCCCCAATTAATCTTGAGATTCCGAAACAAGTTCGGAATGACATTGTCGTTCTGAGACAAAATTGTCATGCTGAACTTGTTTCAGCATCCCCTAAAGACATTTAATTAAGTCATCCCATTTGTGATTGAACTGATTTATTAGATTTATCTCCCATTAAACGACTATGTCTCCAGTCATGTAAGCCCCTTGAGCAGCGCCTGGGGCAAATCCTGGATGGCGGAGAGCGCCTTCTGGCTGGTCAGGTCGCTGTGAATGGGGGTAATGGAAATCTTATCTCTGGTGAACGCCCATATATCGGTGCCCTCCTCCGGCTGCCAATCCGGCTTGCCGCGCACAATCCAGTAGTAGTCCCTCTTACCATCATGCCCCGGCTGAATCTCATCGCTGTAGCTTCGCCGTCCCAGACGGGTAACCTCTATACCCTTAATACGGTCAAGGGGCAAGTTGGGCAGGTTTATGTTTAATAGTATCTCCTTTGGCAAAGCCTGCTTTTCGAAATTTCTGGCCAGCACTGCCGCCAGCCGGGCAGCAGCATCGAAATGGACATCCTTTAGTGCCCCTACGGATAAGGCTACAGAGGGAATGCCCTTAAGGTATCCCTGGAGTGCGGCACCCACCGTCCCTGAGATGAGCACATCGTCGCCGAGATTTGACCCATCGTTGATCCCGCAGAATACTAGGTCAATCCGACTATTGAGCAGATTGCCCAGGGCCAGGATGACACAATCTGCAGGGGTACCCTCTACGCAGTAGCTCCTTATCCCTCTAACCAGGGGCTCTATCTCCCTCGCCCGCAGCGGGTGATGAAGCGTCACTGAGGTGCCCACGGCGCTCTGCTCCCGATCGGGGGCCACGACCACCACCTCGCCAACCTGCTGCAGCGCCGCAACGAGGGTCCAGAGCCCCATTGCGTAGATACCGTCATCGTTGGTAACCAGCATTCTCAAGTTTTTCGCCCCTTTCACCCTACACAAACCTCTATTAGCGAGACTCGGGAATTTGAAATGTCTCTCCGATTTTACTACAACTAAAATATAAAGTCCGAAAAAGTCGCCTCGATTTCCTTTGCAACCACTAAGTTCGAAATACCTTTCGGGCCACCAACCCAATCTCCGCAGGGCTCGAGGCTATAGTGGCCCCAGCGGAACGGAGCGCCTCGATCTTCTCCGCTGCGGTACCAGAGCTGCCGGTGATGATCGCCCCGGCGTGTCCCATCCTTCTCCCCGGCGGTGCGGTGCTCCCGGAGACGAAGGCGACGACGTGCTTGGTCATCCCCTTAATAAATTCCGCCGCGTCCTGCTCCGCAGTGCCGCCGATCTCCCCTATAAGCACCACGAGCCTTGTTTCCGCATCCTTTTCGAAGAGCTTGAGCACATCGACAAAGGTGGTGCCAATCAGGGGATCGCCGCCCACGCCAATACAGGTGGATTGCCCGATCCCCTGCTCTGTTAGCTGGGCCACCGCCTCATAGGTAAGGGTGCCGCTTCTGGAGACCACGCCCACACTCCCCGGCATATGAATGTCGCCGGGCATGAGCCCTACCATGCATTTCCCCGGCGAGATCACCCCGGGGCAGTTGGGTCCGATGAGGCTGATAGATTTCCTTTCTAGGTAGCTAAGAACGGTAACCATATCCAGTGTGGGGATGCCATCGGTAATGCACACTACCAGGGGGATGCCGGCGTCGGCAGCTTCAAGGATGGCATCCGCAGCGAAGGCGGGGGGAACGAAGATCATGCTCGCATTTGCCCCGGTCTCCTTCACCGCCCTCTCCACCTCATTGAAAACAGGCACCCCATCGAAGGAGGTACCCCCCTTCCCCGGGGTAACGCCGGCAACGACCCTGGTGCCATATGCCATGCACCTCTTGGTATGAAAGCTTCCCTCGCTACCGGTGATGCCCTGAACCAGAAGTTTGGTATTCTCATCGACAAGGATGCTCATTCTAACCCCCTATGCCATTTAGGTGATAAACTGTATCGCATAGAACCCCGAAGCTAGTGCCACGATGACGAAAATCGCGGCGCCAAATTCTTTTAGTAACTTACGATGGCGTATTTCGTAGAGAAACATACCAGCGCCCACGCCTACCACGAGAATTGCCAGGCTAAGCAAAATTTGAGAACGAATCGCCAGGGCTCCGCTTATAATAAAGTCGAGGCCTTCAGTGAGCCCCCCGCTCACTTCTATACCGGCCAATCTAACCCAGACCACAATTAATGCTCCAATGCAAACCACTAATAGTGCTATCCCGATAATCATAATCTAATCCCCCATGATTCAGCTTTCCCTCTTTCATCTCCCACAACTCAGCCCGCCCCACCCCTTGCCGTCACCACCTTCTCCGCAGCATCTTTTAGGTCATTGGCCAGGATTATTGGGAGTCCAGATTCGGCGAGGAGCCTCATCCCCTCCTCGACATTCGTGCCCCTCATCCTGACCACTATCGGCACCTTGATCTCCTTCTGCTTTGAGGCCTCGATCATCCCCCGAGCCACGATGTCGCACCTGAGGATGCCGCCGAAGATATTCACCAGTGCCGCCTTGACCTTGGGGTCGGAGAGCAGGAGGATGAAGGCGTTGGTTACCATCTCCTCGCTGGCGCCGCCGCCTACATCGAGGAAGTTTGCCGGCTCAGCCCCTATAAGCTTTATGATGTCCATGGTGGCCATGGCAAGTCCGGCGCCATTGACCATACACCCCACATCGCCATCAAGCCGTATGTAGGAGAGGTTGTGCTTGGCCGCCTCCAGGTCCAGCTCGTCCTCTTGAGTGGGGTCGCGAAGCTCAGCGTAGTCGCGATGGCGAAACAGGGCATTGTCATCGAGGTTCAGCTTGGCATCCAGCGCCAGCAGCCCGCCATCTGAGGTAACCACCAGCGGGTTGATCTCCACTAAGGAGGCGTCCTGCTCCTTGAACACGCGGAACACGTTGCCGATCAGCTGTCCCATAGGCCTGATTTGCTCCGCTTCCATATTTAAACCGAAAGCCAGCCTACGCCCCACAAAGGGCTGAAACCCGATCATCGGGTCGATATATTCCTTGAGTATCTTCTCCGGGGTCTTGGCGGCCACCTCTTCGATGTCCATACCCCCCGCCTCGCTGGCCATGATCACCGGCAGGCCCTTCCCCGAATCGATGACGATACCGAGATATAATTCCCGCGCAATTGCCCCCTCGTCCTCGACCAGCACCTTATCCACCGGCACTCCCTCCGCCGATGTCTGATGGGTCACCAGCCTCATCCCTATTATCTGGCTCGCCAGTTTTTCCGCCTCAACGGGGGACTGTGCTGTCTTGATCCCCCCTCCCTTTCCCCGGCCGCCGGCGTAGACCTGGGCCTTTATTACCACCACCCCACCAAGCTCGGCGGCGATCCTTCCTGCCTCTGCCGGTGTTGACGCTACACCTCCCCTGGGCACGGGGATGCCGTATTTGGCTAATATCTCCTTGGCCTGATACTCGTGGATTTTCACCTTATAACCACCTTCTTTCGTGCTAACTACTAGTCCCAGCTTCCGCCCGCCGCTTGATGCCCAGAAACATCTTCCGTTGCATTAAGCAACTTATCGGTTCCAAGAAGAAGCCATATCCCAGCATATTGCCCAGACTCGGCTTGCAATCGAAGCGGAACCGAGCGATCAATCGCGTCGTTCCTTCATCAAGTTCGTCCAGGAAGAACACCCATGTAATGGCGTTTTGTGCGTATTCCCCTGCGTAGAGAACTATCACCCGGCCCGGCTCGATGGCAGCAACCGGCAAGGGAGGAGCTTTGGGATGAAGCCTCACGCCATCCCCAACCTCTAGGTGCTGAAATTCGGGGATGAGCCTATCAGCGTTATGAATTTGGCAGCCCACCATGTTCTCGAGAAATTCGTAGCTGTAAAATCCACCCCGGCCCTGTCCTATCTGCACCAGCCACGGCCAGATTTTGGCAGCGGGAGTGTTGATGGTAATCGCGTAGGTGTACCCGACTTTGGGGTGCGGCACCAAATCATCACCCGGCAGGGAATGCCGGACCTCGGCATCGGTCGCACCCCACTTGGCGAGTCGAGCCTGAAGCAAAGGCGTTAAAAGGACAACAGCGATAGCAGCCGCGCCGACTATCCCCTCTCCAATATATTTGAATTTGCTATCTGCCATTTTTACGCTGGTCACTTACTGTTAATTCATTAGCTTGCTTTTCGTACTAATCGACATGCTTTTTTCGTGCTTTTCACATGTTCTCATATTTGGACACCCGCTTCATTAAGCATAGACAAGGATTCCATTCTGGCATCGCAAAGAGCGAAAAAGCGGAGGGGGTGGGATTCGAACCCACGGTCCCGGAAATCGAGACAACGGTTTTCAAGACCGTCACCATAAGCCTCTCGGTCACCCCT
>JAGMCC010000064.1 GCA_023129355.1 Dehalococcoidia bacterium
CCTTCATCCTAAAGGTAACCGACGAGATAAAGAAGCTCGGGGAGCGGCGTGGGATCAAGAGACACCTCGAGTCCAAGAGGATGCTGGAGAACTACGACCGTTACCTGCGCTGGCGCAAGCTGGTAACCCTGGAGAGGGCACGTCGCTCCGAGCAGACCCCGGTCTCCGTAGCGGGGCTACACCGAGATGTCGCGGTAGCCCTGGCCCTCTACGGAGTGAAATGTAAGGCCTGCGGAACCCCCCAGTTCAGCCAGGGCGGTAGCTACGGCTATTTTACCCCCCTGCGGGTATGCGTCGATTGCCAGGCGGTAGACCAGATGGAACCCTACAAGTTCTCCGATAAGAGGTCCAAGATATTTACCTACACCGAGGACAGTTTGGCAGATTCAAACGACCCTCCCACCACCGTTAACGTGGTAGACTTCGACGGTGGCGGCCGCGGAGTATTCGACATGACCGACCGCGGCGGCAAAGACCTTAGTGTAGGAATGGAGGTGGAGATGACCTTCAGGAAACTCTTTACCGACCGCGGCATTCACCAATATTTCTGGAAGACACGCCCCATCAGGTGCTAAAGAGAGGATGAAATGACAGGAAGTATTAAAGATAGAGTCGCCATTATCGGGATGGGCTGCACCCAGTTCGGTGAGCTATGGGATAAGAGCCGTGTTGACCTGATAGTAGAGGCAGCCAAGGAGGCATATGAGGATGCCGGCGTTGAGCAGAAGGATATCCAGGCTGCCTGGTTCGGCAACTACTACGATACCACCGGCCTGACCGGCCAGGGTTTGGCCGGGCCGCTCAGGTTGCAGTATATACCGGTTACTCGAGTGGAGAACGCCTGCGCCACCTCCTCCGACGCCCTCAGGAATGCCTCCTACGCTGTAGCCGCCGGCATCTACGACCTGGTACTGGTACTGGGTGCTGAGAAGATAAAGGACCAGGGCCTCAGCGGGCTGGCGGTGCGGAACCTGGATATGAACGGGCTTATATTCTCCATGACTATGCCGGGCATGTTCTCGATGTTAGCCACCAAGTATTTCGACCGCTATAACATCAGTCCCCAAGACGGGAAGCATATGCTAGCACACGTTTCATGGAAGAGCCACCACAATGGCACGATGAACCCCAAGGCCCACTTCCGCAGGGAGGTAAGCATAGAGCAGATCATGAAGGCGCCCATAATCGCCTGGCCGCTGGGGCTGTTCGATTGCTGCGGCGTATCCGACGGGTCGGCGGCCGCAATAATAGTGCCTGCAGATCAGGCCAAGAAGTACCGCGACGATCCGGTTTACATCAAGGCGATGCAGTTGTGCGTAGCGCCGGCAGACGGCAGTACTACAGTCAAGTACGATTATACTCATGTCGAGTCCACCTACCGTGCGGGCATAGCCGCCTACGCCGAGGCGGGGATAAAGAACCCCCGCGAGGAGATCAGCATGGCCGAGGTCCATGACTGCTTCTCCATAACCGAGGCGGTAACCATGGAGGACCTCCAGTTCAGCGAGCGAGGGAAGGTAAAAGAGGATATAGAGAGCGGTTTCTTCGATCTGGACGGTGGATTGCCGGTGCAGCCGGATGGCGGGCTTAAGTGCTTCGGGCACCCCATCGGGGCATCCGGGCTGAGAATGATATACGAGATGTACAAGCAGCTTCAGGGAAAGGCTGACCAACGCCAGTTAAAGGACCCCAAGCTGGGGCTGACCCATAACCTGGGCGGACAGCCTCCGCACTGTACCATGTTTTGTGGCATCTTCGGCAAGGAGCTTGGCTGATTATTTAATACTACTGGACTCGAGGATGGGGATAGGCCATGGTAGTGAAGGCATTTGTGTTTATCGAGGTTGCTGCGGGTAAGAGCCGGGAGGTGGTCGCTGGCATCACTGACCTTCAGCAGAAAAGGAAGGAGATACAGTCAGTGGAGGCGGTTACCGGTCCCTATGACGTCATCGCTGTAGTCGAAGGGCCAAATGTTAATGCCGTCGGCGACCTAGTGACAAAGAACATTCAATCAGTTAGCGGCGTTATGAGAACAGTAACCTGCCTCGCCATGAAGCTAGGCTAACCCAGACGGGATGGGTATTTGGGCTAGTGGTCGTATAAAATAGCGGGAAACCCGAGAAGGGAGTAAAAATGGACTTCAGACTTACGCCGGAGCAAGAGGCGCTTAAGAAGGAGTTCGAAGAGTTCTTCGAGGAGGAGATGAAAAATGAACCCCCGGGATGGGTATGGGGGCTGGAGGGCCTGTTCAGCGACGTGGGGTGGCCGTTCAACGTGTATATGGCCAAAAGGCTGGCGGAGAAGGGCTGGCTGGTTCGGCCCTGGCCAGAGGAATACGGCGGATGCAACGCCCCGATGATAGAGCAGCTCATATTCGGCGATGTGCTCGGGTACTATTGCGCGCCGGGGGTCGACCCCCTAGGTGTGGGAATGATAGGTCCCACCATCCTGGCGGTGGGGACTGAGGAACAGAAGAAGGAGCACCTGCCCCCCATTGCCAGGGCGGAGAGGTTCTGGTGCCAGGGCTGGAGCGAGCCCGACGCCGGCTCAGACCTGGCATCGCTGACCACCAAGGCGGTGAAGGACGGCGATGACTGGATACTGAACGGGCAGAAGTGCTGGAACACGGGCGCCCACCGCGCCGACTGGTGTTTCGCACTAGCCAGGACCAACCCGGAGGAGAGACGGAGCAAGGGCCTCACCTACTTTATACTGGACATGAAGAGCCCCGGGGTCAGCATAGTTCCCATCGAGAGCATGGACGGCTCCAAGCACTTCAACGAGATATACTTCGACGACGTGCGCGTCCCATCGCGAAACATAATAGGCGAGGTGAACGGAGGCTGGGCCATCACCCAGACAACCATGAACTACGAGCGCTCCAGCGTTGGGATTATGTCCGGCGCCTGTCGCGGGTTAAACGAGCTGGTGCAGTACTGCAAGGAGAGCAGGCTCAGGGGCAAACCCCTCTCCCAGAATCCACATGTGCGCCACCGCCTGGCCCAACTGGCCATCGATATCGAGGTAGGGCGCACCCTGTCCTACCATGTCGGCTGGCTGCAGGAGAAGGGGGATATTATGGCGGCGGCGGCGGCGGCGTGTGGGGCCAAGGTCTACAGCACCGAGCTGTGGCAACGAGTCGCCTTTACCGGTATAGAGATAATGGGCCTATACGGCACGGTGGCAAAAGGCTCGAAGTGGGCGGTGCTCAAGGGACAGTTTGAGGACCTCGCCCAGTCAACCCCCGGATATAAGCTCGGCGGCGGCACATCGGAGATTATGCGGAGTATCGTCGCCTGGGTCGGTCTGGGCCTGCCCAGGATAAAATGATTAAATAAAGTGGCTATAATCGCAGGGGCCTAATTAGAAACTGAAAGCCATCGCCTGAGCCAGTCGGGGACTGCCCCGGGTCTAATTTTGAACAAAATGAATTGCCAAATAGCATATGCCCTAAAAGATAACCGGGCGAAATATTAAAAAGTTCCACCAAGTTCGAAAAAAGGAGCGAACCATGGATCTTGATTTCACAGAAGAGCAGGATATGCTGCGAAACTCGGCCCGTGATTTCCTGTCCACCGAGTGCGACAAGGCGATGGTGCGCCAGATCGAGGAGAGCGAGGAGGGATACTCGCCAGAGATATGGCGCAAGATGGCGGAGCTGGGTTGGCAGGGGCTGCTGATACCCGAGGAATACGACGGCATGGGTATGGGACTCATGGACCTGGTGGTCATCTTCGAGGAGATAGGGCGCAACATACTGCCCAGCCCGTTCCTGGTCACGGTAGCGCTGGGAACCCCTCCCATAGTGGAGGCGGGAAGCGAGGAGCAGAAGAAAGAGATACTGCCCAGGGTTTCCAGCGGAGAGGCGATACTGACACTGGCACTCACCGAGCCCAGCGTAGGCTATACCGCCGACTGTGTGGAGCTTGAGGCAGAGGACAGGGGCGATAGCTTCGTGCTAAACGGCACCAAGCTGTTCGTCGAGTTCGCCAGCGCCTCTGACTACATGGTAGTAGTCGCCAGGACCAAGAGCGGCGGAGACCCTGAGGACGGCATCACCCTGCTCCTGGTGGACTCCAAAAGCCCCGGCATCAAGATAGAGCCATTCGCCACCACCGGCATGGACAAGCAGTGCGAGGTGGTATTCGACAACGTCAGCGTTCCCAAGGCCAACATTATCGGGGAGCTGGACAAGGGCTGGCCCATCGTGGCCAAGACCCTGGAGAAAGCGACTGTGGCCAAGTGTGCCGAGATGGTCGGTGGTATGCAAGCGGTATTAGACATGAGCGTTGCCTATGCCAAGGAGCGGGTGCAGTACGGGCGGCCAATCGGCTCCTTCCAGGCAATACAGCACATGCTTGCCGATATGTACTTAAGGGTGGAAACTTCGAAAAACATCCTGTATCAGGCTGCCTGGATGGTCTCCGAAGGGCTGCCGGCTGCCGAAAAGGTGGCCATCGCCAAGGGATGGTGCAATGAGGCCTATAAGAAGGTCACCGAGGACGGGGTGGAGGTGCACGGGGCTATAGGCACTGCCAGGGACCATGATATGGGTCTGTACTATAGGAGGTCCAAGGCGGCCGATCCCACCTTCGGCGATACCGAGTCCCAAAGGGAGCTGGTCGCCCAGCAACTGGGGCTTTAGACCTTAAATCGCTTAATACGCTTGAAAGGTTGACAAGAGAGGTAGGAGGATGGATTTCAGCTTTAGCCCGGATGAGGAGCAATTTCGGCAGGAGGTACGGGACTTTATCGCCCGGGAAGTGCCCCCTGGCCTGGAGACCGGGGTAGGGGGGTTTGTGGAAAGTGAGGATGAATGGCAGTTCGCCCGAGGGATGACCAAGAAGCTGGCGGCCAAAGGGTGGCTGAGCATGGCCTGGCCCAAGGAGTACGGGGGACAGGATGCTCACATGAAGAGCGTCATCCTCAGCGAGGAGATGAATTACCTGGGCGCCCCCGGCCTGGACTTCGGCGGCGTCGGCATGCTGGCTCCGGCCTTGATGGCCCACGGCACCGAAGAGCAGAAGAAGCGCTTTCTGCCCGGCATCGCCAGCGGGGATGTACTGTGGTGTCAGGGCTGGAGCGAGCCCGGAGCCGGTTCCGACCTGCCCTCTCTTACTACCAGAGCGGTAGAGGACTGCGATGATTTCGTAATCAACGGGCAGAAGGTATGGACCAGCCATGCCCAGCATGCCAACTGGTGTTTCCTGCTGGTCAAAACCGATCCCGATGCGGAACCAAAACACCGCGGCATCAGCTTCCTTCTGGTAGATTTCAAAACCCCGGGGATTACCATCAGCCCCCTGATCACCATGGCTGACGAGCGCGCCTTCTCCGAGGTCTTCTATGATAATGTTAGGGTTCCCAAGGAGAACCTGGTGGGGGAGAAAAACAGAGGCTGGAGAGTGGCGATGATCGCCGCCGGCTTCGAGAGGTCGGGGATCTACCGCATTGCCCTCGCCCGGCGAAATGTCGACCGCCTGATCCAGTATGCCAAGGAGCCCCAGCCCGACGGGATAGTTCCCGCCAGGGACCCGCTGGTGAGACAGAATCTGGCGGATCTCTACATAGAGGGAGAGATTTCCCGCATACTGGCCTACAGGGTAGCCTGGCAGCAGGCCCAGGGTCTGCAGCCCGAGTGGGAGGCCTCGATGGCACGGCTCTTCGGCTGCGAATTCCAGCAACATGTGGCCCACACCGGCATGGAGATCATGGGGCTCTATGGGCTGCTGAGAGAGAACTCCAAATGGGCCAACACCGAGTGCAAGATGGCTCGCCAGTCATTGCTGGCTGTCGGTGCCACCATAGCTGCGGGCACCTCTGAGGTTCAGCGGAATGCCATTGCCATGAGGGGGCTGGGCCTGCCCCGAGGCTGAATTTTGAAACTACACGAATCGGTCAAATAGTATATGTCATAATAAATAAAGGACGAAAGATCGAACAGTTCCAAAAAGTTCGAAAAATTCGAAAAAAAGGAGTGGATCATGGACCTAGGATTTAGTGAAGAACAGGAGATGCTGCGCAAGACAGCACGCGATTTTCTAGAGACGGAATGCCCCACCTCGCTGGTCAAGGAGATGGCCGAGGATGAGCAGGGCTATACTTCAGAGCTTTGGAGCAAGATGGCGGAATTGGGGTGGATGGGGCTGGCCCTCCCCGAGGAATACGACGGCATGGGGATGAGCTTCCTTGATCTGGCGGTGCTCCTTGAGGAGATGGGGCGCGCTTGCCTCCCCGGTCCCTTCTTCTCCACGGTGGTGCTCGGAGGGCTCACCATCCTTGAGGCGGGAAATGAGGAGCAGAAAAAGGAGCTCCTGCCCAAAATAACCGCCGGGGAGACTATCCTCACCATGGCCCTGACCGAGCCCAGCGCCAGCTATGACCCGGCCTCTATCACGGTTAAAGCGGTTCCCGATAAGGATGACTATGTAATCAGTGGCACCAAGCTGTTTGTGGAGAATGCCCATATCGCCGACTATCTGATTTGCGTTACCAGGACCAAGGATGGCGCGGGCAAGGGTGAAGATGGGATCACCCTGTTCCTGGTGGATGGGAAAAGCCCCGGGATCACCACCACGCTGTTAAAGACCATAGCCGGCGATAAGCAGTGCGAGGTTACCTTCGATAATGTCCGGGTGCCCCAGAAGAACATGCTTGGCGAGCAGGATAAGGGCTGGCCTGTAGTGGCGAAGATATTGCAGAAGGCCACGGTGGCCAAATGCGCCGAGATGATCGGTGGGGCGCAAGCGGCACTGGATATGAGCGTTGCCTATGCCAAGGAGCGGATCCAGTTTGGCCGACCCATCGGCAGCTTCCAAGCGATCCAGCACCACTGCGCCAATATGGTGACCGATGTGGATGGCTCGCGGTTTATCACCTATCAGGCCGCCTGGATGGTCTCGGAGGGGCTGCCCGCCGCCATGGAGGTCTCCATGGCAAAGGCCTGGGTGAGCGAGGCCTACCGTCGCGTCACCCAGTTGGGGCATCAGATTCACGCGGGCATTGGCTTCTGCATGGACCACGATATGCCCCTCTATTTCAAGCGGGCCAAGGCGGCGGAGCCGACTTTCGGCAGTGCCGATTGGCACCGGGAGCTTGTGGCCAGGGAGCTGGGACTCTAATAGAGCGTTCAGAATGGGTGTCCCCCTGTCTAACCTCTAATGGCGAGGGGATCCCGTTCGTGGTGAGCTTGTCGAACCATGAACGGCCCTT
>JAGMCC010000065.1 GCA_023129355.1 Dehalococcoidia bacterium
GGGCGAACCACACTGTCATTGCGAGCCATGCCCTGAGCCGAAGGCGAAGAATCTCCGTTAGATTCTTCGGTCGCTCTGCTCCCTCAGAATGACAGTGAGCCCAAGATATTGATTTACCTTTCAGATACAGGTATACTAGTGAAAGACAGGCGTGTTAGTCTGAAAAAGAAGGAGGGCAGGATGGTGGAAGAGGAAGTTGGCAGGGTAAGCGACTTCTTTGCCCGACCGGTGGTGGCCGGGATCGATCTCACCGGTCCGCTAAAGGTTGGGGACAATATTCACATCGCGGGCCACACCACCGACCTGGAGCTCATCGTCGAGTCCATGCAAATCCAAAATGTGGACGTTAACGAAGGCAAGTCAGGAGATGCGGTGGGGATCAAGGTTCCCGACCGGGTGAGGCGAGGGGATAAGGTCTATAAGGTCACGGAGTAATCGCCCGAATCAGGTTCGCCATCTCGATGGCGCCTACCGCCGCCTCAAAGCCGGCGTTGCCCATCTTTGTCCCCGCTCGCTCGATTGCCTGCTCCAGTGTATCTGCGGTGACCACACCATAGATCACGGGTACCCCGGTCTGCAAGCCAACCTGGGCAATCCCCTTGGTTACCTCGGTGGCGATATAGTCAAAGTGGGGGGTGCCCCCCCTGATCACCGCTCCCAGACAGATAACGGCAGAATAACTGCCCGTTTCCGCCATCTTTTTGGCGATGAGCGGGATCTCAAAGGAGCCCGGGGTCCAGGCGACCTCGATGTCCTTCTCCTTGACGCCATGACGCAATAACGCGTCCTCCGCCCCCTCAAGAAGCCTAGTGGTGATGAAATCGTTGAAGCGGGAGAGCACCACCCCAAACCTCAAGCCTGCGCCAAGAAGCGTGCCTTCATATTTCTTATTCAATATCGCCTCCTCTCTCGTTAAGCCTAGCCCGAAAAAACCTCATCGCTGCTCTTGCCTAAGGCAGCATGAATATCGAAGCGCACAGAGCCCACCGCCGCCTTGCCCCGTACCGCATCGGCAATTCTGCCTGTCATGCTGTGGCCGAAGCCACCACAGAGCTCGATTACACCGCATCCCTCCTCAGCCAGTTGCTTTGCCTTATCGATAGCCTGGTCCATGTTGGCCACAAGCTGGGTGACGAGATCTACAAACTCCGTGCTCAGCGTGCTACGGTGCTTGTCGGGATCAGCACCGGGCACTATAGCCATGAAGGCTATTTTCATTGCCATGTTTCCTCTCCTTTATAATCAGCATTCCTGCTTCAGGGTCTCCTCCAGCTCCAGAAGGTGTCCCAGCTTCTGCTGCTTGGTCTCAAGATAGTGCAGATTGATGGGATTGGGCCTGACAATGAGCGGCAACGTCTCTACCACCCTGAGCCCATAGCCCTCAACTCCCACCACCTTTCTCGGATTGTTGGTTAAGAGGCGAATATCCCTGAGACCGAGGTCTACCAATATCTGGGCGCCAATGCCGTAGTCGCGAAGGTCGGCGGGGAAGCCCAGCGATTCATTGGCCTCCACGGTATCCATGCCCTCATCCTGGAGGGCGTAGGCAGCTAGCTTGTTGTGAAGCCCGATCCCTCTCCCCTCCTGCCTCATATAGAGGAAGACCCCCCGGCCCTCTTTGGCGATGGCCTGCATTGCCATGGCGATCTGGTCGCCACAATCGCACCTCAGGCTACCGAAGACATCTCCGGTTAGGCATTCGCTATGCACCCGAACCAGCACCGGCTCCTCACCCGATATATCTCCTTTCACTAGAGCGACATGCTCATCGGGGTCGATGGTGCTCCTATAAGCGATGGCGACAAAATCGCCATACATGGTGGGCAGATTGGCCTGGGTCACCTGGGTAACCAGCCGCTCATGGCGCCGGCGATAGGCGATGAGCTCGGCAATGCTGACCACATTCAGCCCATGCTGCGCGGCAAAGGCCTCAAGCTCAGGGAGGCGAGCCATGGTGCCGTCTTCATTCATGATCTCGCAGATGACGCCCGCCGGGTAGAGGCCAGCGAGCCTTGCCAGGTCAACGATGGCCTCGGTATGCCCCACCCTCACCAGCACCCCACCATCCCTGGCCCGTAGCGGGAAGGTGTGACCGGGGCGAGCCAGGTCCTCAGGCTGAGTCGCGGGATCGAGCACCGCCTTGATGGTGGCCGCCCGATCATGGGCGGAGATGCCGGTAGTAACCCTGTGTTTTGCCTCGATTGATATGGTGAAGGCGGTTTCATGCTTTGAGGTGTTTTCCCCAACCATCATCGGGATGCCCAGCTCATCGAGCCGCTCCCCGATAATAGGCAGGCAGATGAGCCCCCGGCCATGCTTCGCCATGAAATTGATCGCCTCTGGGGTGATCTTCTCCGCCGCCATGGAAAGGTCGCCTTCATTCTCGCGACCCTCATCGTCGACGATAATTACAAACCTTCCCGCCTTTATGTCCTCGATCGCCTCTGGAATTGTTGCCAGCCCCATACTCCGCCTCCTTTTTCCACCGATAGCGATATTTCCATTAACCGCCTGCTGCCTTGGATAACTATGACGATAATCGCTACCTACTATGCCAAAAAGCCATGCTCGGCCAGGAACTCCTTCGTTATCCCCGTGCCCCCCTCCCTCAGCCGCGCCGCATACTTAGCGATGATGTCCACCTCTAAATTTACCATATATCCGGGTCTCCGGCCACCGAGGGTAGTATTCTCCAGCGTAAAAGTGACCAGCGAGACAGTAAACGAGGTAGAATTACATTCTACCACAGTGAGGCTAACGCCATCTACCGCGATAAAACCCTTTTCAACTATATACCTCATTATCTCTTGAAGCGCTTCAAATTTCAAGAGGAGAGCCTCCTTCTCCGGCGTCACCGAGAGCACCCGGCCCACGCCATCGACATGCCCCTGAACGAAGTGCCCCCCAAAGCGACCGCCCACCGCCAGGGGGCGCTCCAGGTTCACCCCATCGCCAGGGCGAAGCGCCCCAAGGTTGGTGCGCCGCAGCGTCTCGGGCATCACATCAACGGAGAAGGAATCGGGCGAGACCTCAGTAACGGTGAGACACACCCCGTTTACCGCGATGCTATCGCCAGGCTTGGTATCCTCCAGCACCTTTTGGGCTGCAACCGTAAGCTGGCCGGGACGAGCTGCCCTAACCTTGCCTACCTCTTCAACGATTCCGGTGAACATCCTTCCGCCCGCCTATATAACCGCATATCATCACATCATCGCCAAAACGCTCCACCTCTACATGGCTCAGCCGCAGCGCATCGGTGATTCTTTCTGCGCCCTTGCCGCCGACGGCCAATCTCGCTTCCGCTCCCCCTATAATCACCGGGGCGATGAAAACAATCAACTTATCCACCAACCCTTGTTCGAAAAAGGAGCCCAGCAGGGTGCCCCCACCCTCCACCATAACGCCGGTGATCTGCCTCCTGCCCAGCTCCGCCAGCAGCTCCCCGAGGTCAACCAGCCCCTCGTCGGGCGAAAAGGGCGGAAGCTCCAGCACCTCGGCCCCTGCTTCTTTGAGCTTTTTCGTCTGCACGGACGGGGCTGCCGGAGTCGTGGCTACAATTATTTTCCCTGGCTGCTTAAATACTTGCGCTGTGTGTGGCGTGCGTGCCTTGCTATCCACTATGACCCTGATCGGCTGTTTTCGCTCTCCCCCACCCCCTCCTTTCCCCTTTCGCTCTCCACCCTCTTCTCCAGTCCCCTTTCGCTCGACACCCTCCCACCGCACCGTGAGCATAGGGTCATCGGCAATTACGGTGTTGACCCCCACCATAATGGCATCCACCGCCCCACGTAACTGATGAACGTATTCCCTGGATTCCTCACCGCTAATCCATTTGGAATCGCCTGTCCCGGTGGCGATCTTACCATCGAGACTCATGGCGAATTTTACGGTGACAAAGGGCAGGCCGGTGGTGATGAACTTGATATAGGCTTCATTAAGCTCTCGGGCCTCCTGCTCATGCTCACCGAGTTTTGTTTTTATACCGGCATCATCCAGCGCTGCCTTTCCCTGGCCCGAGACTAGCGGATTGGGGTCGAGGGTGGCAATATGCACTTCGGCGATGCACCCCTTCATAATCGCCTGAGTACAGGGCGGGGTGCGCCCGAAGTGGCAGCAGGGCTCCAGTGTCACATACATCGTGGCCCCCTCAGCCCTGTGCCCCGCCTGCCTCAGTGCCACTACCTCAGCATGGGCGGAGCCCGGTGGCTGGGTATAGCCCTGGCCAATAATCACGCCATCCCTGGCGATCACCGCCCCCACCGCGGGATTGGGGCTTGAGCTTCCTAAAGCCAGCCTGGCCAAGGAAAGGGCATGCTCCATGTAATCCATTTTTCGCTTTTTCGCCGTTTCTGAAACGATTTCCATAGAAAAGTAGTGTCTCGGGGAAAGTCAAGCGTTTCGTTTATATTATAGTACGAAAGGTCGCCCCTTTTTACATATCCCGAGCGTGCGCACCGGATGGACTTCGTTACCAACGACTTTTCTTCTCGAAGTCCTGATAGAACCTACTCTCGGTATGCTCAGTCTGCCCCTGGTATTTGCTCCCCAGGCTTTCATCCCCATAGAGCCGCTCTGCCACCGTAGTAAGACGTAAAAATGATATCTGCCCGATCTTCATCCCGCAGTAGAGGGTAATGGGAAGCTTTGCCACATTGGAGAGCTCCAGCGTCAAATGCCCCCGCCAGCCGGGGTCAACATAGCCAGCGGTGGAGTGAATTAGCAGCCCGAGCCGCCCCAGGGAGCTCTTCCCCTCCAGCCGACCAACGATATCATCAGGGATGGTGATATCCTCGAGGGTACTCGCCAGCACGAACTCCCCAGGCTGTAAAAAGAAGGGCTTTTCGTCCTCGATCTCCACAATTTCGGTCAAACCCTCGAGGTCTTTTTTCACATCTATATAAAAGGGAGGCTGCCAATTACGGAAAACCAGCAGCTTTCTATCGAGGCGAACATCGACGCTCGCTGGCTGGATGCAAGCAGGATCCAGAGGCTCGACGATGATCCTCCCCCGTGCGATCTCCTCTTTAATAGTTCGGTCGCTCAGCACCATATACAATTACCTGTGCCGCAATTCTATCACCCACCCTATCAAAGTGCAACATATTATACTCGTCCGATACATTGGTGACAGTCACCGTGCGCCGGCTTTTACCCGTCATTGCGAGGAGCCCTGGTGACGAAGCAATCCTGGGGGGTGGTGGCAAAACAATGAGATTGCCGCGCTGCGCTCGCAATGACAGATTGGGTTTTTCCCACCCGCCCTGAAATGTATTTTTTGCCCCGATTTATCGGGGAAACCCCCACGAGAGGGGAGACCCCTCTGGACTCCCCCTTTATAACTCTTGCTCGGTAAGGACCATGGCAGCGTGAACGCTAATATGTCATTGATAGCCAGGGGCTCTCTTTGTCATTGCGAGCGGAGCCGAAGCTCCGAGCCGAAGGCGAAGAGGAGGCAATCTCACCGTCGCATGCCTGCCCACCCATCACCCCTGATATTGCTTCGGCATTTCATGCCTCGCAATGACAGCAACAAAAGGCTAGCGGTGATGTGTCTCTAACGTATTAGATGAGTACAGCGGCTAGCAGAGACTCGCTAGATGGGTTATAATTAATCGGTTGTAATAAAAATGCTGAGGCCTACCGTTCGCGAAGTAATAACCACTCTTTTGGTAGCACTGCTTATCTTCCTTGGAGTGCAAGCCACATTGGAGAGCCGTGTGGTGGAGGGTCTCAGCATGGAGCCCAACCTTCACAGTGATCAACGCGTACTGGTCCTTAAGGCATCCTACTGGTTCGGTGATCCCCAGCGGGGAGATATCATCATATTTAACCACCCAGAGGACCCCAGTCGCACGCTCATAAAACGGGTGATTGCGTTACCCGGGGAGGAGGTGGAGATAAAGGATGGTAAAGTTTATATCACCGATATCAAAAACGATACCTTCTTACTAGATGAGCCCTATATCAAAGAGGAGCCCAACTATACCTATGGCCCCCGGGTGGTGGCCGAGGACGAATACTTCGTCCTCGGTGACAACCGCAATTCGAGCACCGATTCCCATAATTGGGACATGCTGCCCGGTGACAACGTCATTGGTAAGGCGTGGCTTCGCTACTGGCCGCTAAGCGAGTGGCAACTCATCTCAGGCTATCCCTATAGCCAGGATCAATGAGAAGACCTTTGTCCCCACCCCAATCTTGTCAGGGACACGGCGAGAAGGAGGTATTTTGGGGTATTGACAAAGAACAATAAGGCTGTTAAACTTGCGCAAAATAGAGCGAAAGGCTGGGAACAAGACTAGTAGTCCTCCAGCGAGGCGCAGAGAGTCGGGTTAGGTGGGAACCGATGCCGGCGCAGAGGGTGAATGGACTTGGGAGCTGCAAACCGAAAACCTGACAAGTTGGATTAGTAGGCTTTGACGGAAGGGCACCGTTATTAGAGCCCAGGGCATAGAGGTGAGAGGAGGACATTATCTCCGTGCCTTAAAATGAGATGGTCTTGCTCATTCCTCCACAGGTAGGAGAGGGCCAAGAAGGGTGGCACCGCGGATTGAGACCCGCCCCTTTAAAAGGGGGGGGTCTTTTTGATGCGTTATGCTAGAAAAGGGGGTGAGAAAACGAAATACGATTTAAATCTGGTATACTAAATAATTCAAAAAAGGAGGAAAAAGTGGAGAGAACAATGTATTTTCTTGACCCGAAGAACATGCCAACCCATTGGTACAACATCCAGGCCGATTTGCCAGAGCCTCTGCCGCCACTGCTTCATCCGGAGACGAAAGAGCCAACCAGGCTTCCCCCTCCCCTCTTCGCTGAGGCACTAAATGAGCAGGAGTTCAGCAAAGAGCGCTGGATTGAAATCCCGGATGAAGTGCAAGCTATTTACCGCACCTGGAGACCAACAGTATTGCACCGAGCATATCGGCTGGAGAAGGCTTTGGACACACCGGCAAAAATCTTCTACAAATATGAAGGAACAAGCCAGGCTGGGAGTCATAAGCCGAATACGGCTATTGCTCAGTGTTACTATAACATGAAAGAGGGTGTCAAGCGCATAACTACCGAGACCGGTGCCGGGCAGTGGGGTAGTGCCCTGAGCATGGCTGGCGCAATGTTTGGTATTGAGATCAAGGTCTACATGGTTAGGATTAGCTACAACCAGAAGCCCTACCGCCGCATCCTGATGGAGACCTGGGG
>JAGMCC010000066.1 GCA_023129355.1 Dehalococcoidia bacterium
TCAACAAGGCCTTCGTCTATGTCCTGGGCTTCGAGAACAGCGGTGACCTGAAGAAGCACTGGGACGCTATGATAAATGACAATGCAATGGTGGAGCCGGAGGGCTTCAACTGCTGCTTCCCCAGCATCCACGACCCCTACCAGTCGCCCCTGAACAGGTGCTCCGGCCTCATATCACAGATGGCTCCGTATAAACTCAACGGGGACAAGGAGAAGTGGCTCCGCATGAAGTTCAAGGAGGAGCGGGCCGAGAAACTGCTCGAGGTGCTGCGGAGATATGCCCCCAATATGACCAAGGACAAGGTGCTGTGGTGGAACATGACCACCCCCGCCGACATCGAGAACAAGTTCGTCAACATGGTCCAGGGATCATATAAACAGGGGGCCTATGACTCAACGCAGATGGGCTACTGGCGCCCCAATGATGACTGCCCCAACCACAGGACGCCGATAACCAACCTGTACCTGGGTGGGGCAAGTAGCTACCCCGGCGGCCTGGTCACCTTCGGTGCGGGGTACGGCACAGCCAACGTTGTGGCCGAGGACATCGGTGCGGAGAAATGGTGGCCGGAGCCTGAAAGCGTGACCGCTGCCCGCGCAAAGGGGATGCCACTATAAAACGGCAAGGAGCGCTCGATATGGGTCTAGAATTTTATGAAGAGCTGAAGGCATTGGTTGGGCAGGAGGGGTCGCGGCTAGTGGCTGTTGATGAGGTGTGCAAGCCGATGATCAGGCACTGGTGCGAAGCGATGCAAGATGGCAATCCCTTGTATACCGACGAAGAGTATGCCAGGAAAAGCAAGTATGGTAGTATTATCGCCCCACCCACGATGTTGCTGACATGGACTATGCCCCCACTATGGCCTCCGAGGGAGCAGCCACCGCATCCCTTTGAGCAGTTTTTAGAGAAGCTCGATAAAGCTGGCTTTTATGGGATACTCATCACCAATGTGGCCCAGAAATATCATCGGCCGCTATTTCCTGGGGACCATATAACCTTCACGTATAAGGTTACTGATGTGTCACCAGAGAAAAAGACGAGCTTGGGAAATGGTCACTTCGTGACCACGACTTTCATCTTCACTAATCAAAAAGGGGAGACGGTTGGCACCCAAAGTCTTACCGTCTTGAAGTATCGCATCGGACCCTAAGGCGCTAGAAATAGAGAGGTAGAGATGGCTTGGAAATACCTTTACTGGGAGGATGTTGAGGAAGGACAAGAGCTTCCCACAGTAACTATGAATATTACCTGTACCACGGTAATCGCTGGCGCTATAGCTAGCAGGGACTTTACCCCCGTGCATCACGACCGTGACTTTGTCCAAAAAGCGGGCCTGAAGGACATCTTACTGAACAACGCGACCATCTGTGGATTCGTGGGTAAGTACTTGACCGACTGGACAGGACCTGAGGGAGAGCTAAAAGAGATATCATTTCGCATTTCGACGCCCTGCTTTCCTGGTGATACCATGACAAAGACCGGTAAGGTGGTCAAAAAATACACCGGGGGAGATCAGCACCTAGTGGATGTAGAATATGAATTCGCTGTTCCACAGGGGCGCAACTGCGGTGGAACAGGAACCATTGCTCTGCCTACCCGAGGACACTAACTGACTTGACCACCTGATGATCAGGGAAGTTAGGCTGGATTGGGGCTCAGCTGAATAGAGTGAGAAGGAGATGCACATGGCTGAAAGAGTGGCGATTGTGGCAGCAGCCCAGACTAAATACCACCCCGATAGGTCTGATGTAACGGAGGGGGAGTTAGCGTATGAAGCGATAGAGAAGGTCCTACAGGAGACGGGGCTCACCTACGCTGACGACGGCACCGGCATTGATTCCTCCGTTACCTGCTCCCAGGATTTCTGGGATGGCAGGACTATGTCAAACTTGAATATCATCTCCTATGACGGTTCACACTTATCGTGTGAGGATAAGATAGCTGAGGATTCGACCAATGCTGTTTACTGCGCGTTTGGCCAGATCCTCTCGGGCCAGCACGATATCGTTCTGGTTGTTTCCCACTGCAAGGAATCCCAGGCTGAAAAGAGCATCATCGAAAATGCTGCCTTTGATCCTATCTTCATGAGGCTCTTAGGCTTCGACTTCCTTACCGCTAATGCCTTGCAGGCCACGCGCTACATGTACAAGTACGGGGTAACGGCTGAGCAGTTTGCTAAGGTGGCAGTTAAGAACCGCGGAAACGCCAAGAACAATCCCTTCGCCCAGGAGCCCATGGACATCACGGTGGGGGATGTCCTCAGATCAAAGATGCTGGTCGATCCCATCAGGCTCCTGGACACCAAGCCCACCTCAGACGGCGCCTGCGCTATGATTCTGGCTCGAGAGGAGAAAGCCAGGAAGCTCACGGCGAAGCCGGTCTGGATATCAGGGGTGTCAAACTGCTATGAGACGCACTACCTGGGAGACAGGGATTTAGCTGACTGTGATGCCCTAGTGTCGGCTGCCCGGAGGGCCTACGACATGGCTGGCATCACCGACCCCTTAAGGGAAATAGACGTAGCCGAGATCTCTGAGGAGTACTCCTATCAAGAGCTTCTGTGGATGGAGGGACTGGGCTTCTGTGGCCGGGGGGAAGCGGGCAAGCTCATCGATGCTGGAGTGACTCAGATGGGGGGCCAGCTTCCGGTGAATCCTTCAGGCGGGATGCTCTCTGGCAATCCGACTGTTGTGGCGGGGATGGCAAGGGTAGCTGAGGCAGCGCAACAGCTTCGGGGTGAGGCGGGCGATAGGCAAGTGCCAGGAGCCGGTGTAGCCCTGACTCACGGTGTTACAGGGTTCTGTGGGCAGCACCAGTGTGTTGTGGTCTTGAGTAATAAGTAATCGGAGGTGAGAAATGGCCAACAGGGTGGCTATAGTAGGTATTGGTCAGACCTATCATAAGAGCCGCCGGCCTGATGTTAGCCAGCCGGAGATGGCCAACGAGGCAGTGAGGGCAGCCCTGGCCGATGCTCAGTTAAGCATGAAGGATATTGAGTCGGTGTTTTTTAGCAATATGGAGACATTTGAAGGGATCTACCTTCCCGACCACGGGATGGCCGATGAGGCTGGCTCCTTTATGAAGCCGGGTTTCAAAATCGCCTCAGGGGGTACCAGCGGTATCGCAGCTGCCAAAGAAGCCTTCCATTTTGTTGCCTCGGGCCTCTTTAGCATAGCCCTGGTCCTCGGCTTTGAGAAGCACGACGCAGGTGACACCACCGCCGCTATCACTGCCGCCACTACTCTGGCATGGGGTAAGGGCCAAGCAAGAGGAGCTATCGGGGAGTTCGCCAAGCAGGCATCGAACTATATGAAGCAGTCCGGTGCCACGGAGGAGCACGCTGCTATGGTCCGGCTCAAGGCAGACCGGTGCGCTTGTAGAAATCCCTATGCTCATCTGAGGCTTGGTCTGAAGAGCGTGGAAGAGATTCTCAAGTCTGGATACCTGGAGTGGCCTTTAAGGCTGCTGGATTTTTGCCCTCAATCCTGCGGTGCCTGTGCCCTCATCATTGCATCAGAGGAGGAAGCCAGGAGGATAACCAATAAACCAGTTTGGATCGCTGATGTCGTTGCTGTCCACCAAGAACCCTTTCGCGCTGGGGCCTTTTGCGACCTCGACGGTCGGGAACCCTACAGCCAGGACGTGGCTTCCACTAAGCTTTATAAGAGGAATGGTATAACCAACCCTCGAAGGGATATCGATATGGCGGAGATCTACGAGCCCTCTAACTGGGAGGAGATGTTCCTCTGCGAGGTTTTCCACTTCTGTGAAGAGAACGAGGGCTGGAAACTAATCGAAAAGGGGATAACAGAGATAGAAGGGGAGTTCCCTGTAAACCCATCAGGAGGTGTGTTAGCTACCAATCCGATTGGGGCTACCCCTACAATCCGTGTTGCTGAATGTGCTCTCCAGATTCGGGGGGATGCTGGCGAACACCAGGTTACCAGGGATGTGAAGACAGCCGTTGCCACCGCTCTGGGCGGCCCCAACTGGACAGCGATGGTACTCCTCAGGAGATCTCTATAGGAGGTGAGAGAAAATGGCACAAGAGCCCTCTCAGGAATACATTCATGTAGCTTATACGATGAGTCGACCTTACCGGTGGTCTGCGGGCAAATACCTGAGCAAGCTCTATAAGGAGATGAGGGACAGCAAGAAGCTGGTGACCAATCGGTGTCCAAAGTGCAAGGAGCTTTTATGGCCTCCGCAGATGGTCTGCGGGAGGTGCAAAGTCAGGGCAGGTGACGACTGGGTGGAGCTGAGCGATAAAGGCACGGTGGCGGGGTATACCTATCTCGTCTATCCTCTGTGGGACCCACACGCAGGTAAGCGAGTTGGAGAGGACCATCCTTACGCCACTATCTTGCTAGACGACGGTATGTATATGGTGAGTCGCCTTGAAGAACAAGACAAGGAGAAGCTAAAGGTGGGGATGCGGGTCCAGGCTGTTTGGAGGGAGGAGGGGCGCGGCCGGGGTCTGGATGAAGACATCCTATACTTCAGGACGATTGAGCAATAGGAGGCTAAGAAATGGCTGATAAGCTTGAAGAGTTGGAGTCCCTCGTCTTCGCTGGGAAGGTAGATATCCCAAACACTTATTCTGCCGGTCTGGTGGGGAGCCGGTTTCTCATTGAGCTGAGGGACAACAAGAAAATCACAGGTATAAAATGCCCCACCTGTAACCGGGTCTACGTTCCTCCCAGGTCTACCTGTAAATATTGCTTTGGCAAGCTCAGTGAGTGGGTTGAGGTGAGCAACAAGGGAACCTTGCTCACCTATGCTGTTGCCTACCAGCCGTCTCCTGTCCAACCAGTGGAAGTCCCCATTGCATACGGGATAGTTCAGCTGGACGGGGCTGACACCGGCCTTGCCCATATGCTGGGGGAGGTCGATCCCGAGCAACTAAAGGTCGGGATGAAGGTCAAGGCGGTATTCAAGGTCAAGAAAGAGCGCGTGGCCAGCATCCTGGACATCAAGTACTTCAAGCCGCTAGGGTAAAGTGAGCAAGAAGGGGTGGTTAGAGATGTCTCCTTTCGCCTCGACTATAGCAAACGTGGCATGGTCGGCAGCGATCCGGATATCTGTGCCAGGAGTCATTTCAGTACGGCCTGCAAGGCAATAACCGTTAACAGCGGCAACAATTGGATTGTATTCATTTTTTTCGGCTTTGGTTTTTGATATCAGTAACCCTCATCAGCTTCGCAGCTATTTTCCAACCTTCACTTCCAGCCCATGAGATTCCAGAACCACCCTGCACTTTTTCACCACATCACTATCCGGTTCAAGCATGCCGTCCGCACCATCATGACCATATTGCTTTCCCAAACTGGAATATTTGTCTTTCCCCCACTCATGATATGGTAGTAGAGATATCTTTTCCGCTCTAGTCCTGGAAGCAAGCTCGGCTGTCTTGTGCATATTTGATTCCGAATCATTGAAACCAGGTATTAATGGAATTCTCAGCCAGATTTTGGTCATACTTGAAGCTTTATCAAGATTCTCCAGAATCAGTTCATTGGATACTCCGATTTTTTCCTCGTGCTTGACAGGATCCATATGCTTGATATCAAAGAGGATCAGGTCTGTGTACTTGAGAACCTGTTCCATGCTCTCCCACGGGCAGTAGGCCGTCGTATCAAGCGCTGTATGAAAACCAGCATCTTTGCATTTCTTGAAGAAGTCCCGAACGAATTCCCATTGAAGTAGTGGCTCACCTCCGGAAATTGTTACTCCACCGCCAGAAGTGTTGTAGAAATCTCTGTCCTGTGCAGCAATCTTGAATGCTTCATCCACTGTCTTATACTCCCCCACCACCTGGATGGCATGGGAAGGGCATACCTTACCACACTCCAGACAATTGGTACACAGCTTCCAATCAATGGTGCGGATATCGTTATCGAAAGAAATGGCGCCCGCACTGCAGGCTTCGGCACATCTTTTGCAGCCGATGCATTTGCGCTCGCCCACCATAATCTCAGGTTCGCTGCTCATTCCCTCAGGATTACTGCACCACGGGCACTTTAAAGGGCAGCCTTTCATGAATAGGGTAGTCCTGATACCAGGACCATCTTGAATCGAGAACTTCTGGATATTGAATATTAATCCCCTTTGTTCATCTGCACTGTCTGATATCATTTGTACCTCTGATGGTCCTGCGTTTTCGCGCAGGTGGACAAAACGGGTGACTCCACTCGGGTCTTCATCAGGAGCCCATGTGAAGATAGCGTGGGGCGGATACCCCACGCTATCTTGTGCGAAACCGTGCTCTTAGGCGCGAACTAGGTGAGGGCCTGTTCTGTTCTATCAATGATGCTGTCTTGGGTCCACACGGGCAGGTCGACAAAGAAGGCGCTGTAGCCCGCGACCCTAACGATGAGGTCGGAATATTCCTCCGGCTTCGCCTGTGCCTCCCGAAGCTCTTCACTACTCACCACGTTGAACTGGATGTGCGGGCACGTTCCCTTCGCATGCCATACCTTGAGATAATCGGCAAAGAGCTTCTTGTTCTCTCCTTCCAGGTAGGTGTGCATGAAGCGCTGGTTAAACAGCTCCGAGTGCATGAAGGGCACCTTGCCCACCGAGTTCAGCACGGCTGTCGGACCCTCGCTGTCGGTTCCTGCCATCGGCGACCGAGAGCCATCGGCCAGCGAGGTGCATGCCAGTCTTCCATCCGGGCTGGCAGGGGCCACCAGACCCATCATGGTGTGCCCGGCGGCAGTGCTGCCATCCATCGTGAATGAGCAGCCCCAAGCATCCTTGAACTTGCTGACAGTCTCCCATTGCCCGACCAGGAACCGCCTTGCCCAGCCATCGGCGAAGTCGTCATCGTTGCCGTACTTGGGTGCATTGAGGAAGTCCTGTCGCATTGCCTCGTACCCGGACCAGTTGGCGTCCAGCGCCTGTATCAATTCCTCCATGGTATATCTCTTCTCGTCGAACACCAGGCGCTGAATCGCGGCAAGCGAGTTCGTCACGTTGATCACACCGAAAGGAGTGACCTCCGGCCAGGTGTCGTGCTCCTTGTGAAAGTGTACGACGTCGATTCCTCGCTCGAGCGTCTCATCCAAGAACAAGGAGTAGCACGGGTCGGGCTTGCGCTCCATCAACACCTGCTGAGCGATGTT
>JAGMCC010000067.1 GCA_023129355.1 Dehalococcoidia bacterium
CGAAGCCCAGGACATAGACGAAGGCCTTGTTGATGTCCGGGTTGGTGGCCGCCGCGGCGAATTGCGGGGGCTCCTCCAGAGCCAGGTGCAGGTGACACAGGCTCCAGTGCTCCCACTCCCATGCCTTGATCTTCTCAACCAGCATCGAATCCAGGTTCTCCTCGCCGACGAGTTGGAGAAATGTCTGGTGGGTATCGATGGTGCTGACCACCGCCTTATTTGCCATGTACTTGGTGCCGTCGACCATCTCCACGCCCTTGGCTGTCCCACCCTCCACTATAATACGCTTGATCTGGGCATTGGTGCGCAGCTCCCCGCCGTGCTCCAGCATGAACTTGGTCATGGCGTTGGAGAGGCGATGGGACCCTCCCTTGAGCAGGCGGTAGTTCGTTGCCCGGTTGATGAGAAGCGGCACCATGTAGCTCACCCCGGAGGCATCGTACTGGAGGCCCCAGTGACAAGCGATGTAGAGCATCAGGGTCCTGACGACATCGTTCTCGAAGAGCTCATTAACGATCTCCTCGGGGGTCTTCTCGGTCAGCTCGTTTATATCCCGGCCCAGCTCGGTCTTGTCCAACTCTATCACCTGATCCAGGGGCGGCATCGCAGCGCAGTAGGTGGCGGGGCCGATGAAGTCATTCACGATATTGTAGAACCGCTGGCTCATCTCGCGGTAGCTTTGCGCATCCTTTTGCGAGAATTTGGCTATCGAATCGCAGGTTTTATCCAGGTCGCGGTAGATGCACAGGCTCTTGCCGTCGCTCAGGGGCATGGCCCACTCGAGCTCGGGGTGGACCCACTCTAGGTCGTACCTGCTCTCGAGCTCGAAGTCCTTGATCGTCGGGGCGTAATCCACCATCAGGTGATAGACGGCGTGGGTGTTGTGGAAGTAATCCGGCAGCGTTATCTCCTCCGTGGCCAGCCCGCCACCCAGCTCATACCTCTTCTCCAGCAGCAGTACCTTCTGCCCCGCCTTGCTCAGATAGCAGGCAGTTGTCAGCCCGTTGGGGCCACCGCCGATAATTATTACATCGTAATTTTCTGCCATTTCCCCTCCTTGATAGGTTGCGTTTTCATTCAGGTACAGAGAAGGTGCACCTTCTCTATTATGTCGTCGGGAACGTTTCCTGCATCTTCTTAAGTGTGAGTCTATACTGTTGAACCAGGGAATGCGGCTCCTCTTTCCCCTGCTCCTCCCACGGCTTGCCCAGCCCCAGGTCCGTAGCGATGATCCTGTAGCAGCTGTAGGACTCAGTTCCGCCCGCATTGGTCCCTACCCACCATTGTCCCCCCGTGCAATAGAGGTTCTTTATCGGGGTCCTGTGGTTTGCCAGCTCGGGGGTAGGCCTGTTCTCGAAAGATTGGTACGGTGTACGGTCGCCCCCTGACATTGCCCCGTGGGGTGCCAGGTTCTTCATCCGCAGGTTATCGTAAGGAGTGTTATAGTCGCAGCCGATGATGTTGTCCCAGTTCATGTTAGGAGCATGCTTCGACCACAGTTTGATCAGCTCCTCAGCAAACCACTTCTTTATCTTTAGCCACTCCTTCTCCGTATGGGCACTGGCCGCCGGCCCCACACACTCGTTATTGGCAACGTGTTTCCCCGCGGGCGCATAGGAGGGATCATACATGCTGTGACACCAGACGGTGGGGCACCAGTCCTCCAGGGGAGGCCATATCCCCAGCTTCATGTAGTAGGTCTCTCTGGCGATATGTTCGGGGTCGGCATCTTCTGCCAGCCCGAGCCAGAAGGTCTTGTTGATATCGGGGTTAAACGCCGCCGCCTCGTATTTCGGCGCCTCGTGAATGGCAAAGCTGTACCACATCAGGCAACCGAAAGTGTCTTCCCAGAGCTCCACACGACGCGCCAGCTTCTCTTCAACATGCTCCCTGCCTATCAGGTCGAATACAAGCTGCCGCGGGTTCAAGGTGCTCAATACCAGCTTCCTTGCCCCGATTTCAGTGCCATCGGTGAGGCGGATGCCTTTGGCGGCTCCGTTCTCTATGATGACCTGCTCCACCTCGGCGTGAGTGAAGAACTTAGCCCCGCCGGCCACCAGGATATGGTGGGCAGAATGAGCTATCTGGTGAGTTCCTCCTCGGTTAAAACCCAGAATTGGCAACTGGGCAGGAAAACCTGGGGCTTCAGCCGCCGTCTGGTTAACATCAAATGCCCCCGTAAGAACAAGCCTCGCAATGCAGTACTGCAGTTCCTTGCTTTCCCACCACTCCTTTGCCGCCCGCAGATGGCTGCTGGCAAGGACCAGCGAATCCGGATCGATACCAGCTTCCACAAGTTTTGGATATATAGCCAGTTGCCTCTCAAACACCTCTGGCCGCACGCGCCACTCCGCGGGGAGGAACAACTGGTCCATCCGCGCCGCCAATCCTTCATCACTCCCCCATGCCTTCCACATTTTAAGCCACTTCTCGGCATCTTTCTCCGAGAAGCGGGCGATCTCCTTCGCGGTACGCTCCTGGGTAGGGTCATCCTTCTCACTGTAGATGGCAAGGCAAGTCTGCTCTTTTCTGAAGATGGCGCCATCGCTAACGAGATACTGGTCGTGCTGTGCCCCGTAGTCCCAGAATTCAGGGAAGTCGCGATAGAATGGCAGATGGTACCAGTTAAACATCATTGTAGCATGTTGATTGCCGCGAAAACCCGGGGCTGCGGCCTCCTCGGTGGAAAGGCAGCCGCCGATCTCATGCCTCCTCTCAAAGATACCAACGCTCATGCCACCGTACTTCATCAGATACATGGCAGTATATAGAGCCGTAGTCCCCCCTCCAACTATTACCGCATCAAACGTTTCATCGGGCATCACTACCTCCTTTTAATAAATTTGTATATATGCCATTTCCCCTTGCTTGATAGGTTACGTTTTCATTCAGGTATAGCGAAGGTGCACCTCAAAGGTGCACCTCCTATATTGTGCCTTCGCCTTGGCTGACTCTGGCATCCTCTTTATTATGCTTCGCATTTGATAATATAAGGAGTCAGGCTCTTCTCTCCCCGGCTCCTACCCCGGCTTGCCCAGCCCCAGGTCCTTATCGACAATTTTGTAGCAGTTGTAGGACTCAATTGAACTGGCACCTGACCCCACCCACCAGACTGCCCCTGTGACACACAGGTTCTTATCGGAGTCCTTTGGTTCGCTAGCTCAGGAATTATAAATCAAGATTCTGCAACTGTCAATGCAATGTACTCGTTCAATACATTGGTGACATATAACTTCCTTCCTTGTCATTGCGAGGTCGCCTCCTTTCGGAAGGCTTCCTCCTCTTCAGTAAAGCGAAAGTCCATTGCCCCCCCCCCGGTAGTTTTTAGCTGGGCAATCCTAGTCCAAATCTTCCAGCGATAATATTCCTGGAAATCTCACTGGTGCCACCGGCCATACTCAAAGCCACTGAGCTTAGATAGGTATGCTTCATCCTACCCCCCAGCTTCGCCCACTTGGATTTCTCATCCAGTTGCCCATAGGGCCCAAGGATTTGCATCCCCAGACTAGCCACCCTCTGAGCAACATTGGCACCATGCACCTTAATTTGGCAGCTCGGAAGCACAGTGAGTATTTCCTGGCTTGTCATCCAGTTTAATCTATCGCCTAGGTTACGCCCTACTTCAATCTCAATAGCCATCTCAGCCAGTCTATTTCGAATGACAGGATCCTTGGCTAAAGGCTGCCCATTGGTGTAGGTCTCCTTGCAATACTGCACCAACTGCTCAAAGTATCTCCTGGCATTGTGGAGGACGACGAGCCCGTAGCTTCTCTCAATACCGAAGGCATACATAGCTATAGCCCGCCCCCCGTTCTTCTCACCGAGAAGGTTCTCCTTGGGAACCCTAACATTGTCATAGAAGACCTCATAAAAGGGGGCAAGCCCGGTCATCTGCGTTATTTGGCGCATGGTAATCCCTGGGCTCTTAGGATCGATCAGGAAAACGCTGATCCCCAGAGACTTCTTGGGGGCGTTAGGGTCAGTTCGAGCATAGAGCACGCACCAGTCGGCATGTTGGAAACCGGTCGTCCAAGTTTTCTGTCCATTAAGGACAAAGCAGTCTGCTTCCTCTACTGCCCTCAATTGAAGGGCGAAGAGCTCTGAGCCGACATTGGGCTCGCTCATCCCTATGGCATATTTTACTTCTCCGTGGGCAATGGGAGGGATAAATCTCCTCTTTTGCTCCTCAGTGCCGAACTGCAAAATCAGGTCGCCTTGAACTACGGCCATGTCCATCCCTGGTACCCCCCGGTAGATTAGCTCCTCCTTCAGGATCCAGTCCTTCGCTAAGTCTTCCTGACCTCCATATTCCTTGGGCCAGCCCAACCCTATCCAACCTTTAGCCGCCAGCTTGCGCCATATCTCCACGGCAAGCTGGTAAACCTCTTCCCTTGCCTCCTCTTCAGGTCCAGGGTCTACCCCCTGCCAATCAGAAGGTAATACCTCCTGTAACACCTCCTGAATGAAATCCCTTACCTCCTTTCGGAAGGCCTCCTCCTCTTCAGTGAAACGAAAGTCCATCACACCCTCCTTTCGCTAGCCTAGAGCCCTAGTTGTTGGGCTACAACCTCACGATGAAAATCGGCATCCCCGAAGAAAAGCTCCCCAGCCTTAGCCCTCCTGAAGTAAAGCTCCAGGTCGTGGTCTTTGGTGAAGCCGATTGCGCCGTGGATCTGGTGTGCTTGAGCAGCCACCCTTCTATAAGCCTCGCTGATCCATCCTTTGATAACAGAGATCTCATTGGTGCAGGGGAGCCCCTCACTGAGCATCCATGCCGCTTTGTATAAACTAACTCGAGCGCTATCGACATCGATGGACATGTCAGCTAGATAATGTTGGATGATCTGGAAACTGCCAATGGGGCGGTCAAACTGTATCCTTTCCTTGGCATAATTAACGGTCATCTCCATGACTTGCTGATCCCCACCTACCATTTCTGCGGACTTGGCAAGTGCTGCCCATTCCATAATCCTCTTTACCATTTCCCAACCTTGACCCAATTGACCCAAGATATTTCCCCGAGGTACTCTCACCTTTTCTAGGGTCAGCTCGCACTGCTTGTCTCCAGCAATGGTTCTAAGCACGAAGGTGCTTATCCCAGGGCTCTTGGCATCTACGAGAAAGAGAGTGATTCCCTCTTCAGGATTGGCTGTTTCTGCTGTTCTGGTGACACAAATTATCCAGTCTGCAATGTGGGCGTCAGGAACGAAGAGTTTTGTCCCACTTATGAGATAGTCATCTCCTTCGGGTGTAGCCGAAGTCCGGATAGAGGCAGCGTCATACCTGGCGCTGGGTTCGGTAAGAGCTAGAGTGAGGATTGCCTCTCCTTTACATATCTTGGGCAGGAAATATTGCTTTTGCTCCTCTCTCCCCCACTCCAGGATGGGTAAACCGCCAAGGACTACGGTGGAGAGGAAGGGACCGGGAAGACAAGCGCGCCCCATCTCTTCTAGGAGCACTATCAGGTCGAGGAAGCTGAATCCTCCACCCTCATATTTCTCAGGGAAAGGAAGTCCTAGCCAGCCCAGCTCAGCCATCTCCTTCCAAAGCTCAGGGGAGTATCCTTGTTCATCCTCCTCCATCTCCCGAACCAAGGTTTTAGGGCATTTATTAGCCAGGAAGTCACGAGCCGACTTCCACAGCATTTCCTGTTCTTCGCTAAAAGCTAGATCCATTATAGTGCCCCCTTTCTAGTGATTTATTTCTTAGGTTCTCTTTTAGGCTCTCTTGGCACCTCCAACCCCATGATGGCTATAGCATTCCGAGCGACCTCAGTAGTGCCAGCGGCCATGGTATTACATACTGTAGTCAAGTTCTTTTCACTCTTTACCACTGCCCTCGGGTTACAAGGGGTTCGCTATTTTTCGCTCTTTGCCAATGCCGCACGATGGGGTATTTGATTCCCAGCATTCTGGTGACCCTGGTCTCAAACATGGCTCATCCCCTAGCCGATGGCATCTGCTTCCCGGAGCTCCTCGATCTTGGCGTCATCGTAGCCCAGCTCGCGCAGAATCTCATCGGTGTGCTGGCCGAAGCGCGTGCTCCAGTTCCGCGCCTCGACCGGGGAGTCCGATAGCTTGTGCATGGAGCCGACCTGCTTCACACGGCCCATGGTGGGGTGATCCGATTCTATTATCATCCGGCGAGCGATCAACTGGGGGTCGGATACCAACTCTTCAATGGTGTAAACCGGAGCAACACAAGTATCCCTCTGTCGTAGTAGCGCGACCCACTCATCCCGCGTTTTTGTCAGGAATGTCTCCCTGAAATAGCGGAACATCTCCTCACGCTTCTCGCCCAAATCAAACTGATGGTCAAGGAAATGCTCACAGCCGACAAGCTCACACAGGTTGGCGAAAAACCACGGTTCCAGCGCGCCGATGCTAATGTACTTCCCGTCCTTTGTTTCGTACACATTATACCAGGGGTACCCCCCGGTGAACATCGTCTCTCCCTTTTTGGGGACTGCACCACCATGTAGATAAGGGGTTATCTGCATGGATGTCAGTTCCACTACCGCATCCGTCATCGACATATCCACAAACTGCCCCTGGCCCGTCCGCTCACGGGCGGGCAACGCCGCCAGAATCCCGATGGCGGCGGACATGCCGCCGGCAGCGAAGTCAGCGAGCACGGTGCCCGGAATAACGGGCGCCCCGCCCGCAGGCCCGGTCATTCCCAAAAGACCGGCGATAGCTATATAGTTGATGTCATGGCCCACCAGGTCGCGGTAGGGTCCGTCCTGCCCATAGCCCGTCAGTGAGGCGTACACAATTCGCGGGTTGATCCCCTTGATGGTATCGTAGTCAACCCCAAGACGCTTCACCACCCCCGGCCGAAAACCCTCCATCACCACGTCGGCAGTCTTAACCAGGTCGTAGAAGACATCTCGCCCCGCCTCCGCCTTCAGGTCAATCCCCATTGTCCGACAGTTCCGAAATCCGGGCT
>JAGMCC010000068.1 GCA_023129355.1 Dehalococcoidia bacterium
TTGATTGAGCGTTACGGTTTCAGTATAACCAGATATAACATCAGCCCAGATAAACGTTGTCCTAATTGCGGGGAGGGGATTCCTGTAATCGGGGAGGAAGGTGAAACAGTTGCCAAGGGATAAGGTTGGCTGCCGCGGTTTCCCCCGCGGCTTTTTTAAATATTATTTCAGACTGGTGGAGGTCTATCAGACCTTATATAAGATGCCTAAACTCGAGACTGCCCTGAGGTGGCGGCAGCAAGCCCCGTCTGACTTCGAGTTCACCATAAAGGCATGGCATTTAATAACCCACCCTGCTACCAGCCCAACCTACCATTTTTGCTTACATGGTGGAACCCGTTACCAACATCGCTATTCTGAAGAGGAACTCAATCGTCTTAAAGATAAGACAGAGGACAAGGAGACCCATGTTCTGTTCAACAACCTCAATATGTATCATGATGCCCTTAGTTTTAACCGCTGCTGGAGGAGAGGCATGATAACCTCTAAGCAGAATGGGCTGGGCGGGTAACGTAATACTCGAGGCAGAAGGAGGCTCATAATGTCAAAGACGACCGGATTCAATCTCGAAGCAAAGTATGCTGTCGCCATGTGGGATTTCTCCTGGCTTGTCCGCCGGGCGGGCAAAGAAGCAGAATATGCTGATTGGGACCAGGTGCTCGATGAGCTGGCGGAACGTGGCTATAACTGCGTCCGCATAGATGCCTTTCCACACTTTGTTGCCAAAGGGCCAGATGGCAATCTAGTGGAACGGTTCACGGTACTGCCACAGGGAAGCAGTTTCATGTGGGGAAATCACCAACCTGTCCAGGTCGAGCCGCGCCCGGCGCTGGTCGAGTTTATCGGTAAGGCTGCTGAGCGAGGTATCTATGTGGGGCTATCGTCGTGGTACAACCACGATACTCTGGGTCGCGTTCACATGATTCAATCACCGAAGGACTATGCCCGCATATGGCTGGAGACGCTTGATCTACTAAACGAAGCAGGACTGCACGACCGCATTGTATGGGTTGATATTTGTAATGAGTTTCCGGTGAGCAGGTGGGCCCCAGGTGCCTACGCCGATATATTCCAGTCCAAGCGACTCGGAGATCTGTGGATGATGCGCAATATGTATAAAAGGTGGGATGACAGAGTGAAGCAGCGCATGAAAAACTACTTCGATGGTGCGATCACACCACTGCGCGAGAAATACCCTGATCTGAAATATACGTTTTCATTTGCACCGCTAGGTTCTCGGCAGATGCAACAGATTGACGCGAGCGCATTTGATGTTGCCGAGGTGCATATCTGGGTATCTGACTACATGAAATGGATGCTGGTAACCGGGCAGTTTCTAACGCACATCGGATTTCCCAGGTATCCGAAAAACGTAAAGATTCATGCCAGGCGCATGGACAAGCTATATCCGAAACACCGCGAGGAATACATCAGGATGCTTGAAGGACGCATTGACTTCTGGGCAGCATGGGGCAGGAAAAACAACCTCCCTCTCTTCACCACCGAAGCTTGGGGGCCAATCAACTATGATGACGTCACCCGGGACGGCACCGGCGGGGAGTGGGATTGGGTCAAAGATATCGCAGAACAGGGAGTTCGCATGGCATCTGAGAGGGGATGGAAGGGGATCTGCACCAGTAACTTCTGCCAGCCCCATTTTGAAGGGATGTGGGCTGATGTTGGATGGCATAAGCGAATGACTGAACTGATCCTGAAAGGATGACTAGGCACGGAAATCTCTATAGTGGGTAATATGGAAAAGCTAGAGAATGAACTCACGAGAACGCGTACTTACCGCTTTGAACCATAAAGAACCGGACCGGGTCCCATTTGATATGGGTGGTACGGTGCTCACTGGAATCAATGTGAAAGCCTATCGGGCGCTGCGCGACTACCTGGGACTGCCGCGGGTTGAGCCTACCATAGTGGATGTTGTTCAACAGTTGGCCCGAGTTGACGAGGATGTGGTGGATCGTCTAGGGGTAGATGTTGAGAACGTTTCGCCGCGCTCCTCCGCCAGTTTCCAAATCGAGATCAAGGAGATGGAAGGTGGCAAGTATACCTATTTCTACGACGAGTATGGAATCGGATGGCGAATGCCCAAGGTCGGCGGTTTGTATTATGACATGTTCGATCATCCCCTGAGCGGTGACATTGACGAATGGGATGTGGGCCGCTACGTACTGCCCGATCCTACTAATCCGGCCCGTTTCGCGGGCGTCAGAGAGGCAGCTAAGAGAGTGCTTGAAGAGGAACAACGGGCCTTGATCGTGGGGAATATCTCTGCTGGTATTTTCGAGATGTACTTATGGACACGCGGTTTCCAACGTGGTTATTCTGATTTAATTGGCAATCCTGCGCTATCACAGAAGATATTGCGGGGCTTTACGGATATGCAGTTAGCCTACTGGGACAAGATATTCGATAGCCTGGACGACATGATCGATGTGGTTCAATTGGCTGACGATTTTGCTGGGCAACACGATATGCTCATCTCACCCAACTCTTATCGCAAGTATCTTAAACCGCTGCACAAGGAGATTTTTGATTTCATCCATTCTCGCAGCAGTGCCAAAATCTTCTTGCACTCGTGCGGCTCTATTCGCAAAGTCATCCCCGACCTGATCGAGATCGGACTGGATATCATCAACCCGGTGCAGGTCAGTGCGGCGGGCATGGATTCAGCAGAGCTAAAACGTGAATATGGCAGAGATCTAACCTTCTGGGGTGGGGGTGTAGACACGCAGCGTGCCTTCGACGAGAATCATACTCCTGAAGAGGTGCGCGAGGATGTTAAACGGCGCGTCGCTGACCTGATGCCAGGCGGTGGATTCGTGTTCGCTACGGTTCACAATATCCTGAGCAACGTGCCGCCCGAGAATATCATGGCGATGTGGGAAACGCTTCAGGAGTACGGGGTATATACAGGCTACAAATTTTAACAGACAAGAACCCACGCAGTATCATATAGACACAAGAGACTCGGCTGCGATTTACCTTAAGGGTGATAGGCAATAAGAATCATTCTTGAGATGCTTATAGTTATCCTTCTTACTGTGGCGGTGCCGTCGTTACTAGTATCCAGCAGCTTTATAATCGTACCAAGAGCGGTGACGAGGCTTTGGATATCATCCTCAAGAACACCGGGGCTATGATAATCGATGAGGCTCACCGTGCTGTCTCCCACATGTACGATGTACTTCTGGATCAAGCAAAGAAAATACGTGGACCTGAACTCTTTCCGATTTGCGGCCTGACAGCTACCCCTGGTCGAGCAGGTCTCTATGGCGCGGAGGAGACAATAAAGCTGGTTGATAGGTTTGATGCTTATCTTGTCAAGCCTGCTCTCGGCAAAGACTATTCAAAAGACCCACTTCGATATTTTAGGGAGAACAGTTACTTGGCCTGGCCTCGCCATATTGTCTATCGCTCAGGCAGAGAATACGAGCTAACTGAGGATGAGATCCAGCAAATAAAATTGGAGGGTGATTTACCAAGAGGTTTTCTAAAACGGCTGGCTAACAACCGCAAGAGAAATGAGGCCATTATAAAAAGACTGCTACAACTACCAAAAGGCACTTCAACATTGGTATATGCTTGCACGGTTGAGCATGCCTATTTCCTCGCATATCTTCTGACAGAGTTGAGCGGGCAGCGCGCGGGGGCAATATCCTCTGAAACTCCGCTAACAATCAGACGGGGGCTTATTCAAGATTTCAAGCAAGGTAATATACAGTTCCTATGCAACTTCGGGGTTCTTACCACCGGTTTCGATGCGCCAAAAACTGGGTGTATAGCAATTTGCAGGCCTACTACCAGCGAAGTTTTATACGAGCAGATTGTCGGGCGCGGACTTCGAGGACCTAAGTTCGGTGGAACGGACGCGTGCTTGGTAATTGACTTTGCTGATAACATACACAGGCTTGGACCTCCCTTGGCCTATAAAAGATTCAAGGACTTTTGGACTACTGAGGAAGTTGAAGAATAGCTGCTAGTTGGCATTGACAGCTAATCCAACCGATGCTTTAGTTCAGTAGTAATCACCGAGCAGGTGGACATTGCCCAACCTCACATTTGTTAATCCCTGCGCCTTTGCCTCTGCCAGGCATTCCTGGGCATGTCGTTTTGAGGTAGGCGGCAGATCATTCATGATAAATTGGGGGTGGAAGGCAAGGAGAGCATAAGGAATGTCAGTGTTAAGGGAGGAAATAAAGGCGGCGATTCTGGATACTTCCTCCCCATCTATATACCCCGGGATGAGTAGAGTGCTGGCTACTAAAAAGGGTGGCGAGGGCCTTTTCTTGACATAATCAGCCAGCATCGTGAAGTTTTCCAGCGTCCTTTTATTGCTCACACCGCAGAGGGCAATGTGCAGTTCTTCACTCCAGGCCTTGAGATCAAACTTAATACAACCTCCTGAGTTGAAAGAAAGCTCAGCCGCCTGTCTTAGTAATGCCGGATGCATCGAGCCATTGGTCTCCCAGCAGATGCGTAGAATCCTGCCCTTGTTCCTTTCTAAAGCTAGTCGGGAGGCGCGAATGGCATGGGGCAGTTGAGGTGTAGGGTCGCCACCAAAGTAGCAGATGCAGGCGGTTTTATCATCGACTGCTTGCGACAGATCCAGGGCATCAACCCTGCTCGGCTGAGTTGCTGAGTAACGATAGTCCCAGTTCTGGCAGAACAGGCAATCAAAGGAGCAAGCCTGATAAAAGACAGCCAGGTTCTTATAGCCATATTCAGCCCCTTGAGAATAGGCAAACCGGGGATAACCAGCCCCGGTCCCACCGGGACAGACCCAATCAGCGACGCAGTTGGTGGGCAGGGCATCGTAATACCAACTGACATTGCCTTTCCTGGCGTTGGCACCTTTGAGCCTATTTTCTGTGTTGATGCGCAGTCCGCAATAGCCACTGCCCTCTGGGGGGATACGGCACTCGTTGGCACAAATACGGCACGGTATACCTATCTCCTCCTTAGGAGGCTGGCCGGGAAGGTCAAATGGCTTCCTCGCCTCGGTATGTATTTTCTCTATGATGGGCAGAACCGCATTAAAATCTCTGCGAATACAATCCAGGCAAAGTTCCAGGGCTTGAGAAATGAGGAATGACTCCCTGCCACAGTGTTGGCATGTAGTGACAGCGCCAGCACTCGGTTGCTGATGAAATATCCCCATTCTGTTTCCACCCATAGACACGCGGGGGTTGATCAGTCATCCCCCTTCAGTTCCTCGATTTCCCGTTCAACCTCCCTCAACTCGGCTTCTTCCGTATTTCATCCCACCTTCTTCCATTACCAATTGTACCTAAACTAGCTCCTATTGCACAACTTGATATTTTATGTACATCAGGAGACAAGCCTCCACCAATGTTGCTATAATAGCACGGCAGCTTTTCGGCTGTCAGTTTGCTACACCCTTAGACTGAGCGAATTTATGACACAGGTATTGTTTTTCGACTATTCTAAAAGTACAAACCCTTTAGATGGCGTCCATGCTCTTCTCAGCAGGTCAGGATTCGAAGAGATGATACCCAACGGTGGAACTGTCGCTATTAAGTTACATATGGGAGAGCTGGGCAACATAAGATACATCCGGCCGATTTTCGCGCGGAAGATAGTTGATATCGTCCGGAACAGTGGCGGCAAACCCTTCCTTCTCGATACTGTGGCCTCTTACCCCGGCGAAAGGGATACCAAGCAAAAATATCTGAATACGGCTGCTAAGAACGGGTTTGCGGAAGCTACCGTGGATGCCCCGGTAGTAATAACAGATGACGAGGATAAGCTAGAGGTAATACCCATCAGAAATCGAATCAGCGAATGTCAACTCAGGCAAGCGAAGGTCCCCTCCTTGCTGCGGGACTCATCCTGTATATTAGTCCTATCCCACGTAAAAGGCCATGATCTTACCGGTTTTGGCGGTGCCCTGAAGAATCTGGGGATGGGCTGCGTATCGACCGAGACCAAGAGAGCCCAGCATTTAGTAAACATGCCGCAATTCAACGAAAGCGCCTGCGACGGCTGTGGTGTGTGTGTCGACGAATGTCCCACCGGTGCCCTAAAGTTGGTTAGTGAGAGAGTAAAGAGAGAGGTAAGCAAATGCATCTCTTGTGGTACATGCCTGTTTAAGTGTCCTTCACATGGTTGGGTGTGGCCCCCTGGGTCAAAGGAAAAGCTCCAAGTTTACATTGCTCACGCGGCCAGCGCCGTATTGGCGGGATACAAGGGAAGGACTGGTTTTGTAAACTTTATCCAGGATGTTGTCCCCCATTGCGATTGTGCCGCACCGTCAGGAGAGCCCGTTATCCAGGATATAGGTATTGTGTTTTCATTTGACCCGGTAGCTGCTGATAAGGCATCTCTCGATCTCATTGACCGAGCTCCCATTATCCCCGGTTCCACCTCGGCAATGCCTCCCGATCTCCTGGGAAAGATACACCGGACAGATAGCTCGGTCCAGCTTACAACAGCAGAGAAACTGGGGGTTGGCACCTTGAAGTATGAGATGGTTCCGGTCTAAAGCTTCTTCTGCTCCCGCAACGTAGCCCAATCTGGTGAATAACATATAGTGCAGGACACTTTTTACAAAGCAACATGCCACCCGTTCCGTATGCTAGATGAAGCGGCCGAGGATGCCTTTGAAGTAAGCCATGGCGTAGGTGCTTATACCCTCCGTACGGTGGGTCAGAAGACAGCCTCTGACCGGGGAGCTGAAGGGATGTCCCTGGCAATTGGGAACGATGTGCGTTGTCCCTCGATTTTCCTTTTTATGGTCGGGGTGGGCGGACTTGAACC
>JAGMCC010000069.1 GCA_023129355.1 Dehalococcoidia bacterium
AAGCATCATCCGGATGTCAACCCTGGCGATAAGTCGGCTGAGGCGAGGTTCAAGGATATAAACACCGCCTATGAGGTCCTCTCCGACCCCGAGAAGAGAAAGAAATATGACCGGTTTGGTGAAAACTGGCATTATGCCGAACAGTTCGCCGGCCAGCAGGGGGCGCCTTACGGCTTCCCCGGACAGGACAGTCGCTTCGAATTTGTCGACCTATCTGACTTTGGCAACCTAGGCGACCTGAGCGATCTTTTCGGCGGCTTCACCAGGGGCTTTGGCACCAGTACCAGAACCCGCAGGCCGAGGCGCGGCCAGGACATCGAATATGCCATCGAGGTAACCCTTGAGGAGGCCTATCATGGCAGCACCAGGATCGTCACCGACATGACGGGCAACCGCCTCGAGGTTAAGATACCTCCGGGGGTCAACGACGGCTCGCGGATAAAGGTTGCGGGGAAAGGTGGGCCGGGCCTAGGCGGCGGCCCTAACGGCGACCTCTATCTGGTAGTCGCGGTGAAGCCCCACCATATCTATCAGCGCAAGGATAGCGAACTCCATATCGAGGTCTCTGTCCCGCTTACCGATGCCGTGCTCGGCGGCGAGGTGTCCGTATCGTCGCTGAAGGGGAAGCTCTCCCTAAAAATCCCCCCTGAGACCCAGAATGGGAAGGTATTTCGCCTCGCGGGGCAGGGTATGCCCAGGATGGGCGCTACCACGAAGGGTGACCTCTTCGCCAAGGTGAAGGTGGTAATGCCCCAAAAGCTAACAGAGAGAGAAAGGGAGCTCTTCCGGCAGTTGAAAGAGATTCAAGCTCAGCCGCAAAGAGGTGAAAAATGAACTTTGATGATTCCACACCCTGTTATGTAATCAGCGTAGCGGCAAGGATGCTTGGCATTCATGCACAGACCCTGCGCTACTATGAGAAGGCGAGGATTATTGAGCCATCGCGCTCCAGTGGGCGGGTGCGCCTCTACTCTAACCGAGACATCGAGAGGCTGCGCCAGATCAGGACGCTGATGGATGACCTTGGGGTCAACCTCGCCGGGGTGGAGGTTATCCTCCGCCTCACCCATCGCATAGCTGAGATGGAAAGAGAACTAAAACAGAAGGATCTGGAGCTTAAGCGGCTCAGGGAGGCGGGGCTGTAGCCGTAAAGCAGGTTGCAAGAGGCGCCGGAACGCAGCGCCCGAGGTTTATACTCCCCTTGGGCTTAATGCGCTCAGCGAGAAACAAAAGCAGGCCTAACTGGCTTCTCGAAGTGAGGTGGCGCTGAACTCAGCAGACCTAGACGTCACCCGCCTTAGAAATAGAGTAAAGGATTTTTCTAAACCTTTGTAAGAGGAGCAAGAAATGCAACAGGAACGATTTACCGAACAGGCTCAGGAAGCATTGGCCCTCTCCCAGCAACTGGTGCGTAATTATAAACATGGCCAGTGGGACGTGGAGCATATACTGCTCGCCCTGCTCCAGCAAGAGCATGGCCTGACCGGCGATATATTGAGCAAGCTGGGGGTGAATGCCGACGATGTACGACGCCGCGTTGAGGAGGCGCTGGAGAAAACACCCAAATTATCCCACGAAGGGGCGATGCTCTATGCCACCCCGCGCACGGTGCAGCTCCTACAAAATGCCGCCTCCGAGGCCGATAGGCTGAAGGACGAGTACATCGGCACCGAGCATCTACTTATTGCCATGGCTGCCGAGCGCGAGGGCGATGCCACCACCATCCTTGGCGATTTTGGCATCGACCAGGAAAAACTCTACTCAGCCCTTCAGGACATCCGCGGAGGACAGCGGGCTACCGACCCCAGGGCAGAGAGTAAATACCGCGCTTTGGAGAAGTACAGTCGCGACCTCACCATGCTCTCCCGCGAGGGTAAACTGGACCCGGTGATCGGGCGTGAGAATGAGATAAAACGGGTTATGCAGGTCCTCACCAGACGCACCAAGAATAACCCGGTTATCATCGGGGAGGCCGGCGTGGGGAAGACTGCCATCGTGGAGGGCCTCGCCCAGAAGATTGTGTCCGATGATGTGCCCGATTCGCTTAAAGGTAAGCGGGTTATCGCCCTCGATATTGGAGCGCTGGTGGCCGGCTCGAAGTTCCGCGGCGAGTTCGAGGAGCGCCTCAAGGCAGTGATGGATGAGATCCGCCAGGCTCGTGGTGAGATCGTCCTCTTTATCGATGAGATGCACACCGTTGTCGGCGCCGGGGCTGCTGAAGGTGCCATCGATGCCAGCAATATGCTTAAACCAGCCCTCGCCAGGGGCGAGCTCCAGTGTGTCGGCGCAACCACGCTGGATGAATATCGGGAGCACATCGAGAAGGATGCAGCACTGGAGCGGCGGCTGCAACCCGTCTATATCGGAGAGCCCAGCGTGGAGGCCACCATCGAGATGCTCCGCGGGCTGCGCCCGCGCTATGAGGCGCACCACAAGATCCAGATCACCGACTCCGCCATTGAGGCTGCGGTCCAGCTAGGCCAGCGGTATATCTCGGACCGCTATCTGCCCGATAAAGCGGTGGACCTCATCGACGAGGCCGCTTCCAAGCTCAGGATCGATACCGAGAGTGCTCCCGCTGAGGTGAAGGAGCTAGAAAAGAGGGTGCTGCACCTAGTCCACGAGGAGGAAGCGGCATCACAACGGCGGGAATACGAGCGCGCCGCCCAGCTTAAGGTGGAGCGGCTCCGACTCGATGAGGAATACAATCAGGCGAAAAGTAAGTGGCTCCAGGAGACACGGATCGACAGCGTGGTGGATGAGGAGGCTATCGCCAAGCTCGTCTCCAACTGGACGGGCATTCCGGTGTCCCGCATGCTGCAAGGGGAGGCGGATAAGCTCCTTCAGATGGAGGAGCGCATCCACGAAAGGATCATCGGCCAGGAGGATGCCGTTAGGGTAGTCTCCGAGGCTATCAGGCGGGCGAGAGCAGGGCTCAAAGACCCCAGGAGACCGATTGGCAGCTTCATCTTCCTGGGACCAACCGGCGTCGGCAAGACGGAGCTGGCACGTGCTTTGGCCGAGTTCATGTTTGATGACGAGGAGGCCATGGTGCGGCTCGATATGTCCGAGTACATGGAGAAACATACAGTTTCTCGCCTTATCGGTGCCCCCCCTGGCTATATCGGCTACGAGGAGGGAGGACAGCTCACTGAGGCGGTGCGCCGCCGACCGTACAAGGTGATCCTCCTTGACGAGCTGGAAAAGGCGCACCCCAATGTGTTGAATATCCTGCTCCAAATCCTGGAGGATGGCAGACTCACCGATGGTCACGGCAGAACCGTTGATTTCAAAAATACCGTGGTGATCATGACCTCGAACCTGGGCACCGAGGAGTTCCAGCGCCATTCGCTAGGCTTCGCCAGGGAGACAAAAAGCGAGCATGAACGCCGTAAGGGCGCCATCGAGACCGCCATGAAACAGACCTTTCGCCCCGAGTTCCTCAACCGTCTCGACGAAATCGTTATCTTCCAGGGGCTCACCGAGGAACAGATAAAGCAGATCGTCGACTTGATGATGAAGGATGTTAAAAAGCGCCTTGCCAAGCGTAAGATCACCGTTGAACTTACCGAGGAGGCCAAGGCTAAGCTCGCCAAGGAGGGCTTCGACCCGGCATTTGGGGCCCGTCCCCTGCGCCGCACTCTGCAGCGTCAGGTGGAGAACCCGCTGTCCACAAAGATCCTCCAGGGGGAGTTCAAGGAAGGCGACCGCGTCCTGGTCGATGTGGGACCCAAGGGCTTCACCTTCACCACTTGACTTCCCGAATCCTTCCCTATACCCTTTCAATAGAAAGCGGTATGAGCGAGAACGACGAGGGCATGTACCTGACTGGTGAGGAAGTCACCGCGCAGGTAAAGAAGCGCCACTGGATAGTGCGACACTGGGTCAGCCTTATTGCCATAATCGCCATCCTGGTCTTCAGTGCTGGCATTTATTTCATGGGGGGACTGTCAGGCGATCTCTGGGGCTATGGCTATCTAGGGGTTTTCCTGATCTCTATTCTGGGTAGTGTAGTCATCTTCGTACCTATACCCAGCCTGCCGGTGGTTTTTCTTATGGGCATGATACTGAATCCGTGGCTTGTGGGGTTGATGGTGGGGCTAGGAGAACCCATCGGTGAGATCCCCCCCTATATAGCAGGCTATAGTGGTCGAGCGTCAATGGGGAAAAGGAGAATTTATGTTAAGCTAAAGGATTGGATGAGGCGGAGGGGTTCTCTAGTCCTCTTCTTCTCTGCCTGGACACCAAACCCTACCTTCGACCTTGCCGGCGTTGCTGCCGGGGCGCTCCACTATCCTTTTTGGAAATACCTCCTAATGCTGTTTCTGGGCAAGACTGTCAAGGGCTGGATTATCGCCTTCGCCGGGTATTGGACGTTGCGCCTTCTACTCCAGTTCCTCATCGGATAAGTTGCTCCCCTTGAGATCGTTCAGATAGATGGGTGACACCCCACCATCATTGCAAGGCACTCTTTCATCACCATAGTGAGGCTTGCCCCCAGCGAAACGCTTTCATCGTCATTGAGCTAGGATATAGTGTGTCACTGCTATACTGGACGAGTAAAACCCCTTTGACATCCCTCCTCCTTTTGTGTTAACCTATATTAATAAGTTACCTCCCGGCAAACAGGGCGAGGCTATTCTTAAGTTATAATCTTTTTTATATTAAAGGAAGTTTTCGCTAAGTTTAAGTTGGTCCGCTTTTTCTGTTGGCTGGGGAGGGTGGAGGAGGTACCTAAATGAGATCCCCCTATCAGGGGAGTCGTCAGCAGCTCCCGCGGACTCCAACCATTGTCTTTGTCGCCGCTATCGTAGGTTTGGTGATTGCCCTGCTCCTCTCCGTGCTGCTGACATTTCCCCTTTCCATGCTTCCCGGACTCTGGGGAAATATCGCCCCGATTGCTGTCAGCCTTTTCCTCTGCCTGGTTATCATACCTATTACGTTAGCACGGAGAAGGGAGCTATTCCGGATGTTTGGCATCACTTTACCTGAAGGTACGAAAGACATGGGTAGTCTGATGCCACGCAATGGACAGCTCATCGTGGACACCAGCACCCTCATTGATGGGCGCATCGCTGACATAGGTCAGGCCGGCTTTATCCCGGGTTCACTGCTAATCCCCAGATTTGTCCTCGACGAGTTGCACCACATCGCCGATTCCTACGATGCTATGCGCCGCAATCGCGGGCGCCGGGGCCTAGAGATACTTACTAAACTGCAGCAGGAGTCCGATATCCAGGTGGAGATCTCTGACTTAGATGCCAAGGATGTCACGGATGTTGACAGTAAGCTGGTGAAGCTGGCAAAGGCCCTAGGTTGTGCCATTATTACCAACGACTTCAACCTGAATCAGGTGGCCAAGATCCAAGGCATCCAGGTGCTCAACGTCAATGAGCTGGCCAATGCGGTAAGGCCCGTTGTGCTGCCCGGTGAGGAGATGGAGGTTCGGATCATCCAAGAGGGCAAGGAGTTCGGGCAAGGCCTCGGCTTCCTTGACGATGGAACGATGATTGTGGTAGAGGACGGGCTGCGCTATCTCAATAACAGCATTGAAGTGGTGGTTACCAGGGTGCTCCAAACAGCGGCAGGGCGCATGATCTTCGCCCACCCTAAAGCGGAGTGAAGCATGGAAAAGGTCGGCGCCATCGTGGTTGCCGCTGGCACAGGCAGGCGAATGGTTGGAGCAGACAAGATCTTCTCCAACTTAGCAGGCAAGCCCCTCCTGGCCCATACTGTCGATGTATTCCAAAGGTGTCCCGCCATTGACCAGGTGGTCATTGTATTAAGTAAAGAGCGGCTGGATGATGGGTGGAGGCTGGTTAAGGAGTATCGCTGGTCGAAGGTGATTGAGGTATGCCCCGGTGGGACACGGCGACAGGATTCGGTAAAGGAGGGCCTGCAGAGGCTCTCCGACTGCCAGTGGGTGGTGATCCACGATGGGGCTCGTCCTTGCCTTAGCCAAGGACTCATTGAGGAAGGGCTTAATGAGGCTCGCCAATATGGCGCTGCCGTCCCCGCCATCCCCGTTAACGATACTATCAAAGTCGTTTCCTCAGACTCCTTCGTTGCGGAAACGCCGCTTCGCCAGCGCCTCCGGTCCGTGCAGACACCCCAGGTATTTCGATGCGATATAATAAATGAGGCCTATCGCAAGGCTAAGCGCGATGTAACCGACGACGCCACCCTTGTGGAGAACCTGGGTTATAAGGTTAAGGTCTATCCAGGCTCTCATACAAATATCAAGGTGACCACGCCTGAGAACCTGTACCTGGCTGAGGCCTTCTTGAAGAATAAGGAACGAGGTCAATGAATAACCTCGATGTCTAAAGACAATACGGCTAAAAGGGGTAAAAGAGTCAAAAAGGGCGAAAAGGGAGCAAGGTTAGGCAATAACCTCTGTAATTTACCGACAGGAAGGCCGAGAGATGCGCGTGGGAATCGGTTATGATGTTCATCCCCTGGTCACTGGGCGTCCCCTGGTGCTTGGTGGTGTGACGGTGGCTTTTAAGCGCGGCCTCCGCGGCCATAGCGATGCCGATGTGCTGGTTCATGCCATCATGGATGCCCTCCTCGGTGCCGCCACCTTGAAGGACATCGGCACCCATTTCCCCGATACCGACCCCCAGTATAAAGATATATCCAGTATCACCCTTCTCAAGCGTGTCGGCAATATGCTTGGTAACGGCGGCTTCAAGATCGAAAACATTGATGCCACC
>JAGMCC010000007.1 GCA_023129355.1 Dehalococcoidia bacterium
GTCGCTTCGAGGTGGGAGGTGGACTGACAACGGAGGAGATCCTCTTCCCCTGCTATTACTCCAATGTGCATGCTATCTACCACCTGATGATAGACTACATGCCAGTAATCAGGGACTTCAACCTGGACCAGCACGCCATTAATTGGATCAAGCCCAATGCCCAGACAGGCATGGTATTCCAGGACGGTAAATCCCTACTGCTCACCCGCATGGTAGCAGATACCAAGGATTCCATGGGCAAGTTCTCCTGGAAGGATGCCAATACCTTTGGCAAGATTATTCGGAAATGGAAGAGGATGGTGAATGAGATTGTAGGGCCCCTCACCTATCTACCCGCCATGTCTCCCATGGACCTCTCTATTGCCCTGGAGAAAACCGAGGTGGGCCGGGATCTGCTGGAGACCGCCGAGAGCAGCCCCCTGGAGATCATTACCGATGCATTTGAGAATGACCGCATTCGCGCCCTCATGCTTTATGTCAGTTGTATGTGGGGGCTGGACCCCAGGGAGTCTGGTGTCGGTCTCTTTGTCCCCCTCCTGATCGACCGCGGCATGAATAAGTGTTACTGCTACGGAGGCTCTCACAAGTTAGCCGGTGCCTTAGAACGGGAGATTGTCAGGGGCGGGGGGCTGGTACTGGAAGCGGCCGAGGCGACCAAGATCATCATGGATAACGGGCATGTTGCCGGCGTGGAGCTAGCCGAGGGTCGCACCCTTCGCAGCACGGTGGTTATTTCCAGCCTCGACCCTCATACCACCTTCCTCGACCTTGTGGGAGGAGATAACCTGCCAGGGACGCTGAAGGAGGCGGTTGAAGGGTGGGTCTATGACAAGTGGAGCTTCAACACCCTTCACGTTGCCTCTGAGGCGCCCCCGCAATACAAATGCGATGACCCGTGGGTCAACGAGGCCTTTATGACCATCTTCGGCATCGAAGGCACCGACCAGCTCCTTGCCCACTGGGACAATGTTATTGCCGGAAAGATCGATGATAATAATTTCGGCGGGCACGCCACCTGCGAGACCTTCTTCGACCCCCACATGACCCGAAAGCCGGGTAAGCACGTCTCCTTCTTCCAGATGCACGCCCCCTACGAAATTGAGGGCGGCTGGGAGCGGCGGGGTAAGGAACTGGAGGAGGAGATTCTCGCCAAATGGCAGAAGGCAGCGCCCAACTTCACCCGTGGACAGATAATAAACACCAACCTCGAGACCCCGGAGGACATTGAGATCCGTTTCCCCAACATGCGCCGCGGCGCCATCAAGCACGGCGACTACCGGCCGACGCAGTTGAATACCTTCCGCCCCAACGTGGATTGCTCCGGCCACTCGACGCCCGTCGCCGGCCTCTACGTATGCGGGGTATCCACCTATCCTGGAGGACTGGTGCTCGGGGGTTCCGGCTACCTCGCCGCCAATAAAGTAGCTGAGGACATGGGAGTTAAAAAGTGGTGGAAACCGACTGCTGAGATGGAGCGGTTCACCAAGACATATCTGGAATAACCAGCACCGGATTTATATATCTAGCCCATATAAGGCCAACGTCCGTATTAGTACGGATACGTGGCTATTGTTGGTAGTGCCAGGGAGGATTTTGCTTGAAAGGGGCGGGTAACCCCAATTGATGGCCAAGGTACTGGAATTTGCAGACCTGCTGGAGGCCCTCCGCCTAGTGCCTTAGAGCATTTGTAAGGCAGCGGGGGCTTGTTTTTTTACCCCCCCTGGCAATATAATACCTTAACTTCGATAGAAGGAGGCACAGAAATGGGCGAGGCAGAAAGGTACGACATTGTCATTATCGGTGCTGGCCACAATGGCACCACGGCAGCGGCATATCTAGCCAAGTGTGGGCTGAGCGTCTGCGTGCTGGAGGAGAGGCCGGAGTGTGGCGGCGCGCAGGAGAACGCGGAACCTATAGCCGGGGTGCATATCAGTCCCCATGCCGTGGCCCTCTACGGGGGAGCAGCTCCCGGCTGGGAGCAGCTGGAGCTGTGGAGGTACGGCTCCCGCATGGACTGGGCAGCCCAGAGGCTCTCCGGGGAGGGCTTCGCGTCAGGTACGCTGCTGGGGCTACTGTGCACCGATGGGGTTTCCTACGCCAGCGCAAAGGACTTTGATGGCTGGCTGAAGCTGAGTGGCATGCTGGGCAATCCCCCGTTCATCAAGGAGCTGCTGCGCGCCACCTTCTGGTCACCACCACACCCCCCTGAAGTGGAGGTAAATGCCGAGACCATCCCCTTCATGCAGGTTTACAAGGAGCGGATGCCAGAGGTGTGGACCGAGGAGCTGCTCGAATGGGACATGTTTGACCTCATGGACGAGTACATGGAGACCGAGCCCTTTAAAATATACCAGGCGTACATAGCCTGGATGTCAGGGGCCGCCGGTCACTTCGAGGGTATGGCCATCCCCGCTTTAGAGAGCGTGGTAGCCGCCACTCTATACACCACGGGAACTGTCCCCATGGGCGCTATACATGGCTTTTACCACACCCTCTTTCGCTGCGCCGTAGCCCACGGGGCAATATTCCGCACCTGCTGCCCCGTGGATGAGATCATCATCAGACATGGTCGGGCGGTGGGGGTTCGCCTGCGGGACAACGCCACCTGGGGCAATAAGGTCATCTGGGCAGACAAGGCAGTGCTCAGCGCCACCGACATCAAGCAAACATTCAACAAGCTCATCGGCCCGCAGTATGTGGACCCGAGCGTCAGGAAGCGAGTAGACGACCTCAGCCTAAAGGGAGGGACCCTGTACGTAAATGCCTTCCTCACCCGTGAGCCTCTTCGCTACCGAGCCAAGTTCAAAGAGGCCGAGCAGACCGGCGTATGCTACCCCATGGACTCACGAGAGATATATTATGAGCACGTGGCGGACTGTATGGGGGTACAGGGTAACCCCACCATGCCCCCGGAGCGGTATCCGTGGCTCTGGGCCGGTAGCTCGAGGATATTCACCCCCGAGTATCACTCGCAATGCACCCGCCCCGGCATGTCTATAGAGTCCTCGATCGTCTGCTATGTCCCGCCACCGGAGTATCATGTGGACGGGCCAGATGCTATAAACAAGGACAAAAATAAGATGGACGCCTACATGCGCCAGGCTTTCAGCACGGTGGTCGAGGGCCTCGAGGAGCCCAACCTGGTTCACCATTGGGGGCTGACCCCTCAAGAGCAGGAGTTTCGCAATACCGGAATGCTCGGTGGCACATGGTACGGCGTCCGCCAGTGCCGCGACCAGTGGTGGAATGAGCGCCCTCTTCCCGAGATGGCGCGCTACCGGGTTCCAGGGATCGATGGGCTCTACCTTTGCCACCAGTCATCGGCTCACCCCGGAGGGCTGTGCCTGATGGCTATCGGCTATAACCTGATGCACATCCTCATTGAGGACGGGATCGCCGAGCCCGGCGACTGGTGGTACGCCTCACCATGGTACATCCCTGAGAAGGGTAAGATATCGGCGGTCCCCCGCGAGGGCAAGATACCAGTGTAGTGTATAGACAGGCGGAGAGAAAAGGAGAACGCTATGGAACTGACTAAGCACCAAGTGCAGTTGCTGACTGGCGGCATATTTGATGAGTTTCCCCGTGAAAGCGATTGGGATGCTATCGTAATAGGCGCTGGTCCCAACGGGCTGATGACGGCAGCCTACCTTGCCAAGGCTGGGGTAAAGGTGGCGGTGATCGAGCGTCGCTACGAAATCGGGGGTGGGCTGGTCACAGAAGAGATCCTCTTCCCCTGTTACTACTCCAACGCGCACGTCATCTACCACTTGATGGTCGACTACATGCCCGTACTGAAGGACTTCAATCTGGACAATCACGGCATGGCCTGGGTCAAGCCCAACCTGCAGACGGCCATGGTGTTCGAGGACGGCGGGTCACTGCTGCTCACCCGCATGGTCGAGGACACCCGTGATTCCATCATGAAGTACTCGGTCAAAGACGCCATTGCCTTTGGCAAGCTGATGCGCACCTGGCGCAAAATCGTGGATGAGATAATAGCGCCCGCCACTTACATACCAGCCATGTCTCCCATGGATATGGCCGTAGCTATGGAGCGCACCGCAGTCGGCCGGGAGATGATGGAGCTCATGGAGAAAAGCCCTCTGGAGATCATTACCGATATCTTTGAGAACGACAGGGTACGCGCCCTTATGCTATACGTCAGTTGCATGTGGGGGCTTGACCCAAGGGAGACCGGGATCGGCTTCTTCGTCCCCCTGCTGCTCCACCGCGGCATGAACAAGTGTTACTGCTACGGCGGCTCCCATAAGTTCGCCGGTGCCCTGGCAAGGGAGATCGTCGCCGCCGGGGGAACCATCCTGGATACGTGCGAGGTGACCAAGGTCATCATGGATAACGGACGCGCTGCCGGTGTGGAAACCAAAGAGGGCCGCACCCTGCGCAGCAAGGTGGTCATTTCCAGCCTCGACCCCCATACCACCTTCCTCGACCTGGTGGGAAGTGAGAATCTTCCCGGGACGCTGAAAGAGTCGGTGGAGGGGTGGAGCTATGACAAGTGGAGCTTTTACACTCTGCACGTCGCCTCTAAGGAGCCCCCGCAATACAAATGCCAGGAACCATGGGCCAACGAGTCATTCATGACCATCTTCGGCATCGAAAGCACAGATCAGCTCCTGGCCCACTGGGACAACGTGGTATCCGGCAAGATCGGCGATAATTTCGGCGGGCACTCCACCTGCGAGAGCTTCTTCGACCCCCACCTCGTCCACGCTCCGTGGGGCGGTCATGTCTCCTTCTTTCAGATGCACGCCCCCTACGAAATCCCCGGCGGATGGGAGAAGCGCTCTCCGGAGCTGCAGGAGGCAGTGCTGGACAAATGGCAGAAGGCGGCCCCCAACTTCACACGGGACAAGATTATCGATACCAACGCCGAGACCCCTGAGGACATCGAGATCAGGCTGCCTAACATGCGGCGCGGCTCCATAAAGCACGGCGACTACAAGCCGACACAGTTGGGTTATTTCCGTCCCAACACCGACTGCTCCAGCACCAAGACACCCATCGAAGGGCTCTACGTGTGCGGCGCCTCCACCTATCCCGGGGGCCTGGTGCTGGGTGGACCAGGATACCTCGCTGCCAATAAGGTAGCCGAGGACCTGGGTGTTAAGAAGTGGTGGAAACCTACTCCTGAGATGGAGCGGTTCACTAAGACATATCTGGAATAACCGCCGCGGCCAATACTGCGGCTAAGGATTGCATTAGTGCCCTGCCGGGGGCGATCAATGTTAGCCCTGCCCGTTACCGGCGTGCGGGCTTGAGCCTGATGGTGCGAGTATGTAAGCGCCAACGGCACATAGCCAAATAGCGGCAACTATAATTTATATTAAATTATAAGGAGGGCTTTCTTGGCAGTATATGAGACCATCAGGTACGAAAAGGAAGAAGGATTCTGCGTTATCACCCTTAACCGGCCCAAGTCGCTAAACGCACTCAACGTGAAGATGTGGAGTGAACTGGATCACGTGTTGAACGTGGTCGACAACGACGATGAAATCAAGGCATTCATCTTCACCGGCGCTACAAGGCCTGATGGAAGGCCTTGTTTTTGTGCTGGTGCCGATATTAAAGAGATGGCGGGTCTCATGTCGGGCGGCCAATTTGCTGAAACTGAAAGCGCTCAAGCTGTTCAAGATACCCCTGATACCCCATCCGCCCAAGTCCCAACAGCACAACCCTCAACGGTGAAGACATTCTGGTCCCTCCGCCAGCCCAGGGGAGCCATGGTCCCCACCTTCGAGAAGATCACCTGGAGCCCCAAGATCTCCGTAGCCGCCATCGATGGCATATGCACTGCGGGCGGCACCGAACTGGCGCTCGCCTGTGATATCATTATCGCCTCGGAAACGGTCCAGGTCAGCGACATGCATGTGAAGAACCTGGGGTGGATCGGCGGCGCGGCGGGATCAGCAAACATGGCGTGGCGTGTAGGAGTTTCCAAGGCCATCGAGCTCTGCTGCACCGGGGATGTAATTGACGGCAAGGAAGCTCACCGCATCGGCTTCGCCAATCAGGTTTGGCCTCCAGACCAGTACCTAGAAAAGGCCAAGGAGCTGGCGAAGAAAATCGGCGGTATGCGCCAGGCGGCGGTCATCATGACCAAGGCAACCTGCCGCTCGGTACAGGATATGGACCGCAAATCAACCCTGCACTATTGCGACGATGGTTTCTCCATTCTATTAAGCGAGCAGGAGGCCACCGATTTTGGACCACAACGCTGGGTGGACCAGCGCTAGAGGAAGGATTGCCGATGGCTGAAAGAGTTGGAATTATAGCTGTAGCTCAGACCAAATACCACCCGAATAGAACCGATGTAAATGAGGAGGAACTGGCATATGAGGCGATAAAGCAAGTGCTGGAGGAGACGGGACTGACCCTGTCCGATATGGACTCTGCGGTAACCTGTTCTCAGGACTTCTTGGACGGCAGGACTATATCCAGCATGAATATCCAGCATGTTGTGGGTGCGCATTTAGGACATGAGGACAATATTTCTGAGGATGGAATCAATGCCGTTTACGCAGCTATGGGACAGATCCTCTCTGGGCACCAGCACATCGTACTGGTCGAGGCACACACAAAGGAATCCCAGGGTGACAAGAGCCTGATCGAAAACGCTGCCTTCGATGCCATTTTTATGAGGCAGTTAGGCTTGGACTTTACATCAGCCGCTGCCCTGCAGGCCAGACGCTATATGTACAAGTATGGTATTACGGCAGAACAGTGCGCCAAGGTGGTGGTGAGGAACCACGCTAATGCCAAGAACAACCCCTTCGCCCAGGAGCCCATGGATATTTCGGTGGATGATGTCCTTGGCTCGAAGATGCTGATATCTCCCATCAGGCTCCTGGACACCAAGCCTATATCGGATGGTGCCTGTGCCATGATCCTAGCCCCGGAAGGGAAGGTCAAGAAGCTTACCAGGAAGCCTGTCTGGATATTGGGAGCGTCAAACTGCTATGAGACGCACTACCTGGGAGATAGGGACCTAGCCGATTGTGATGCCCTGGTGAAGGCTGCCCAGAAAGCCTACAATATGGCTGGCATCACGAATCCATTGAGGCAGATAGACGTCGCTGAGATATCGACGGAATACTCCTACCAGGAGCCTCTATGGTTGGAAGGGCTTGGTTTCTGTGACCAAGGGGAGGGAGGAAAACTGGTTGATTCTAGAGCGACCAAGATGGGTGGCAAGCTGCCGGTAAACCCTTCGGGAGGTGTGCTGCCCGGCAACCCGAATGGTGTGGCAGGAATGGCACGTGTGGCTGAGGCAGTGCTGCAGCTTCGTGGCGAGGCGGGCGACAGACAGGTGAAAGGGGCTAAAGTAGCCCTTACCCATGGTTATACTGGAATCTGCGGGCAGCATCAAGCGGTAATGATACTGGGTAATATGTAGTCAGAGGTGAGACATGCCCAATAGAGTAGCTATTATAGGAATCGGACAGACGTACCACACGGGCAGGCGCGACGATGTTAGCCAGCCGGAGATGGTCGCCGAGGCGGTAAGGGCTGCCCTGACCGATGCCCAGCTGAGCATAAAGGACATTGAGGCTGTTTTCTTCGGCAATATGGAGACCTTTGAGGGGATCTATCTCCCAGACCACGGGATGACCGCTGAAGTCGGAGCCTTTGGAAAGCCAGGTTTTAAAGTTAATACAGGTGGTACCACCGGCGCTTCAGTCGTTGCTGAGGGCTTCTATATGGTCACCGCTGGGCTTTATGACCTGGTCATGGTCATCGGCTTTGAGAAGCAGGATTGTGGCGATACCACCGCTGCTATCACTGCCGCTGCCGTCCCAACGTGGGCCAAAGGGGCAGCGACAGGTGCCATTGGGGAGTTCGCCAAACAGGCACTGTCCTACTTGGAGACATCAGGAGCCAAGGAAGAGCATGCAGCCATGGTCCGGCTGAAGGCAGACCGGAACGCTTGCAGGAACCCATACGCCCATCTAAGACTGGGACTGAAGAGCATAGACGAGGTGTTGCAGTCGCCATACCTGGTATGGCCCCTCAGACTGCTGGATTTCTGTCCCCAATCCTGTGGTGCCTGTGCACTTATACTTGCCTCGGAGCAGAGGGCCAAGAAAATCACCAAGAAACCGGTCTGGATAGCCGATCTCGAGGTGGTGCACCAGGAACCTTTCCGTGCCGGGATCTTTGGCGATCCCACCGGCAAGGAAACCTACACCCAGCATGTGGCTTGCGAAAGGCTCTATAAGAGGAATGGTATAACCAACCCGCGCAAGGACATCGATATGGCGGAGATCTACGAGCCATCTAACTGGGAGGAGTTGAATCTCTATGAGCATCTCCACTTTTGTGACAAGAATGAGGGCTGGAAGCTGATAGAGAAGGGAGTAACCGAGATAGAGGGTGAGTTCCCGGTAAACCCCTCTGGGGGTGTGACAGCTACCAATCCCATCGGGGCCACACCGGTCATCCGCGTTGCCGAGGCCGCCCTCCAGATTCGAGGGGATGCCGGCGAGCACCAGATAACCAAGGACATCAATACAGCTATGGCCACCGCTCTCGGCGGGCCCAACTGGACAGTGCTATTCTTACTCAAGAGGTCTATGTAGGAGGCTGTGAAATGGTAAAGGAATCTCCGAAGAAAAAGGCGGAAGGGCCGGAGTACATTCGTATAAAGTTTAATGCGCCTCGGCTTTACAACTGGTCCACCGGCAAGTACCTGGGCAAGGTGTACGCAGAGGCGAAGGAAAACAAGAAACTGGTGGGTAACCGTTGTCCCCAGTGTAAGGAGATCTGGTTGCCACCAACGCCGGTCTGCCCTAAGTGCAAGGTGGATATGGGTTGGGACTGGGTTGAGCTGCCACAAACGGGAGCTGTATACCAGTACACTTATCTTGTCTACCCCCTATGGGACCCGCACTACGGCGAGAAGTGGGCCAACCCTTACCCTTCTGCTATCATTCTTTTGGACAATGGCGTTTATTACCGACACTGGCTTGAAGAGAAAGACAAGGAGAAGCTGAAGGCAGGGACGCGGGTACAGGCTGTCTGGAAAGAAGATTATGAGGAGCGTGGCCAGGGCGTGCAGGACATCCTGTATTTCAGGACGCTTGAGGAGTAGGAGGTTAAGATATGCAGACAGTAACCGAGAAGCTGGAGGGGATGGATGTCTGGATCTATCACGGGCAGATTAATATCCCGAATACCTATTCCGCCGGTGCTGTAGGTAGCCGCTTTCTTATCGAACTAAGGGACAAAAAGAGAATTATGGGTACCAGATGCCCTGCCTGTAACCGTGTTTATATCCCTGCCAGGTCTATATGTAAGGATTGTTTTGGCCAGCTCGATGAGTGGGTTGAGGTGAGCAGCAAGGGCACTGTGCTTACCTATGCTATTGATTATGAGGTGAAGCCTATCCAACCGGTTGAACACCCCATCATATACGGAATAATCCAGTTGGACGGTGCTGACACAGGATTTGTACATATGCTGGGCGAGGTTGACCCCGAGCAACTAAGGGTCGGCATGAGGGTTCAAGCGGTGTTCAAGAAGGAGAGGGAGGGAAATATCCTCGATATCAAATACTTCAAACCGCTAGCCTAGGACGGTCAAGAGGTGCTAAAGTGACAAAGGAACGAGAAGGTGCATTAAGCGGATACCGCGTCCTGGACCTCGCCGATAGTAAGGGCGCTTACTGTACCAAGCTGCTGGCGGACCTGGGTGCGGATGTTATCAAGATCGAGAGGCCGGAGGGGGATCCCGGGCGCGGGATTCCCCCTTTTGTAGATGATGTGCCTCATCCCGAAAAGAGCTTGTATTTTCTCCATCGGAACGCCAACAAGCGGGGGATAACCCTGAATCTGGATATTTCGGTGGGCAGGAATATCCTAAAAAAGCTGGTCAAGACTGCCGACGTCTTGGTGGAGAACTCGCCTCCGGACTACATGGCAAACCTCGGCCTAGACTATTCGGTACTCAGCAAGATAAACCCCGCACTTATAATAGCCAGCATCACCGAGTTCGGTCACTCAGGCCCCTACAAGTATCGTAAAGGTTCCAATCTGGTTGATTTCGCCCTGAGCGGTGTGATGATCACCAGCGGCTACCCGGGAAAAGAGCCATGCCTGCTGCCAGGATCGCCCGCTTACGACTCAGCTTCTCTCCACGCTAGCGTATCGATAGTGGCTGCCATCTACATGCGCGGCACCACGGGACAGGGGCAGTACATCGACACATCGGTGCACCTAACCTCGCGCATGGGTCTCTATCCCTGGATAGTGCCAAACTATTCCTACGCTCTCAATCCAGGAGCACCACCACCAACATCTGAGACCAGAATGGGGGCATCTATCTACCCGGTCTACCCCTGCAAGGATGGCTTTATTCGGGTAATTGCCCTAACCCCACGGCAGTGGGATGCCCTGATGCGGGTACTGGGCAATCCTGACATACTTCAAACAGAAGAGTGGCGGAGTTTTATGTACCGAATCGGTAATGCCGATGATCTTTATGCTCTCATGCTGGAATTCACGACAAAGTACACCATGCTTGAGCTCTTCGAAGCGGGTCGCCGCGAGGGAGTGCCCATCGCTCCCATCTTAGACATAGCGGACTTCTATAATAGCCCACACACCAAAGCTAGAGAATTCTTTATCGAGGTGGAGCATCCGGTGGCTGGCAAGGCTGACTATCCCGGTCCACCCTACAAGTGGACAGAAACACTAGCGGTTATGAAACGGCCCGCTCCATGCCTAGGCGAACACAACGAGGAGGTCTACTGCCAGGAGCTGGGCCTCTCCAAGGATGACCTGGTCGCCCTAAGGGGCGGCGGAGTACTGTAAATAGGAGGATGATGTGCTGCCTCTGGAAAATGTTAAGATATTAAGCTTCGGCACCGGGGCGGTTGTCCCTGACGCAGGTAAGATTCTGGGGGAACTGGGGGCCGACGTTATCAAGATAGAGTCCAAGGATAACCTCGATTTCATGAGGACTATTGGGCCGGATATCAACAATATTGGCCAGTTCAATGAGGCGAATCGGAGCAAGCGGAGCTTTGGAGTAAACCTGAAGACAGAAAAGGGTTTAGAGCTCGTTAGCCAACTCATCAAGATTGCTGATATTCTGCTCGAGAACTTCCGCGGTGGCGTCATGAAAAGCCTGGGATTAGACTATGAGAACGTGCGTAAACTCAACCCCCAAATTATCTATGTCAGCAGCCAGGGCTTCGGCGGCGGGGGTCCCTATAGCGACTACCAGGCCTATGGCCCGATGCTCTCAGCAGCCTCCGGCCTGCTCTCCATCTGGGCTCAACCAGATGACCCCTATCCGGTGGGTTCCAACTCGCCGTTGCCCGACCACATGGCCAGCAAATATGCGGTAGTAGCAGCACTAGCTGCACTTGACTACCGTCGCCGCACCGGCAGAGGGCAGTTCATCGATATGGCTCAAACAGAGGTGGCAGCCAGCCTCGTGGGTGAGTACTACCTGGACTACACCTTCAACAAGCGGATCACAAAGCCGATGGGGAATCGAAGCCCCTACGCTGCTCCCCATGGCTGTTATGCCTGCAAGGGTGCGGATGAGTGGTGCGCCATAGCTGTGTTTACCGATGAGGAGTGGCAGAGCTTCTGCAATGCCATTGGCAATCCCGCCTGGACCAAGGACCCCAAGTTCGCTGACCTACTTGGCAGACTGAAAAATACCGACGAGCTTGACAAAAAGGTTGGAGAGTGGACAGCAACGCTGGATGCTCACGTGGTGATGGAGACCCTGCAGGCTGCTGGCATAGCCGCCGGTGAAGTACAGCGTGCCCCAGACACTCTCGCCGATCCACAGCTTAAATGGGACGGTGCAATCGTAGAGCTGGATCATCCCGTATCAGGGAAGAGGCTTTACCCCGGCGTGCCATTCAGAATGTCTGCCACCCCACCACTCAAGAGCACACCGGCTCCCCTGCTGGGCGAGCACACCGAAGAGATATGTTGTGACCTGCTGAAGATGTCAGACGAGGAGATCAAGCGGTTGCTGGATGAAGGCATCATAGACAATCCTGAAAGCGCTAAGGGAGCCGGGGGCGGGATGTTCGGTTGAATTGAATAACTAGAGGAGAAAGGCATCCTGGATAGTTTGGTCCCTTGAGTTGGCCCATAAGCAGGCCAGGGAAAAGAAGCGGAGACCTGTGGGCGAGGGGAAGCTGATTTTACCGACAATGAGCTAGCGGCACCTAGCTATATGCTGCTTTCGGATAACCTCTATGTTACCAGGATAGAACAGTCGGCGGGAGAGATGGGTAAGCTAGACGGAAAGGTGGCTCTTATTACTGGGGCTGGATCCGGAATCGGGCGAGCCACCGCCCTCCTCTTTGCCGAGGAAGGTGCCAAAGTGGCAGTGGCCGATCGTGCTCCGGCGGGAGGGCAAGAAACGGCAAGGATGATCAAGGACTCCGGGGGCGAGGCCATCTTTATTAAGGCTGATGTCTCTAAAGCAGCCGATGTGGAAAGGATGGTCAAGACGACTGCGGACACATATGGGCGAATAGACATCCTTTACAATCATGCCGGCATTAATTCGCCCATTGCCCCCATAGCGGAGCTCACAGAGGAGGATTGGGACCTTGTTCTCAACACTAACCTTAAGAGTGTCTTTCTCGGCACAAAGTATACCATCCCGGTTATGCTTAAACAGGGTGGGGGCATCATTATCAACACTGCATCTATTATGGGAATGTGCGCACAAACATATATATCTCCCTACTGCGCTTCCAAGGCAGGAATCATCCTATTTACCAAAGCAACCTCTGTTGAGTATTCCAAGCACAACATTCGGGCCAACTGTATCTGTCCCGGTTTCATCACAACGCCAATGACCGAGCCCTGGCTCCCTTCAGTTCAGATGGATCATACCCCACCTGGAAAGGCAGGTCAGCCAGAGAATATCGCTAAAGCTGCTCTCTACCTGGCATCCGATGATTCCGCATATGTCACCGGCTCATCCTTGGTAGTCGATGGCGGCTATTCAGCGGAATGGGCAGTGCCTTTGAAGGAATCGCCTGCCCAAGGGTGAGGAAGCATATATGAGAGGGCCTTTCGATATCGCCCCGTGAACGGTCAGGGGCTATTACCGAAGATTCTAATCGCAAGGTAGGGAGAAAGGGTAGCTCGCTTTTTGACGGCCCATCAGAGATCCGGGGCGCTACATTATGTAGAGTGTGGCACAAAGAGGAAGTGGGGGTGGGTTAAATTGAGCTTTACAAACCTTTTCGCTTTGAAGTAAACTTAGGTGAACCTGGCCAGGAGAGTGAATTATGCTTACCAAATATGACGAGATGATGTGCCACCAGATCGTGTCCACCTTCGACCAGGTCGACACCAGCGCCCGAGAATGGACAGAGAGGATTTGGTTTAGCGCCCACGATACTTCAGGTAAGTTCCATCTCGTTTCTGGCTTCGGCTATTACCCTAATCGTAATATCATGGATGCCTTCACATGCTTCGCCATTGAGGGCAAGACACAATACGCTGTCAGGGCCTCCCGCGAGCTCCGTCCCGCAATCGATGAGGTTAAGGTCGGCCCCTTCTCTTACCAGGTGGTCGAAGCACTAAAGAAGGTGCGATGTGCCCTGGATGAGAACGAGCACGGCCTCAGCTACGAAATAGAGTTTGAAGGTAACATGCCTCCCCACGAGGAGGAACCGCAGTCCGCCCTGAGTCGGGGCAGGGTGCTAGAGAACATAGTACGCTACGTGCAGGTGGGCAAGCCCACCGGGTGGATAAAAGCTGAAGGTAAGACCTACCAAATTAACAAGGATGAATGGCGGGCGGAGCGGGATCATTCATGGGGGATCAGGCGAGGTGGTGGTGTGCCGGAAACCGGGGTGCAGCCCGGTGAGATCCCCACCGGGTACCTGTTCAGCTTCGGCATCATGCAGTTCGACAAATGGGGCGCCACATACCATATAAGAGAGGACTGGGAGGGAAGACCGCTTCATTTCAGCGGCGGAGTGTTTTATCCCTATGGAAGCCATAAAGAGGAGCTCAAGCTGGCGAGCGTGGCGCACGATTTCCAGTTCCGCCACGACATCCGGCAGATGAAGTCAGGACAGTTGGTCTTCAACGCCGTTGACGGTTCCAAGATCGAGGTATCCATGCGTCCCCTGAGTGTCTGCTACTTGAGGGCTGGAGGATACTTCGGCTACCAGGGGTTCACCCACGGTCTATGGATGGACCATTATTTTATAGACAGCCTCAAGGTGGACCTCACCGATAACGATGCGGTAAAGGGGGTCTCCTTCCTCGATGACGTGATGTGCGAGATGCGCTGTGGCAACGAGGTTGGCTACGGGATCATCGAGCTGGTGATCGTGGGTAAGTTTCCCAAGTACGGCTACCAGGGCTATTAGAAAATGAGAAGCGTGGGTACTCATGCTTACTAAATTTGATGAGTTTCACTGCCATCAGATCGTTAACACCTTCGACCATGTGGTGGACAGCGACCGGCAATGGACAGAGAAGTTCTGGTGCAACGTTCACGATATTACAGGAGAGCTGGTTTTAGCCACCGGTTTTGGCGTATATCCCAACCGCAATGTCATGGACGGCTATGGTTGCGTCAACGTTAATAACAAGACCCAGTATAATATGAGGCTATCAAGGGAGTTCAGACCGCAGATCGAGGACCTGAAGATTGGCCCCCTCTCCTGGGAGGTAATCGAGGGGCTCAAGAGGATACGCCTTACCCTGGGCGATAACGAATATGGAATCAGCTATGAGCTGGAGTTTACAGGACGGATGCCCGCCCACGAGGAGATCCCTCAGGTGCGCCGTGACAAAGGCCGTATCTTTATGAACACATGTCGTATGGCTCAACTTGGCAGGGCCAAGGGCTGGGTGAAGGTGGACGGGAAGACCTACAATGTTGATGAGAACTCGTGGCGGGCTCAAAGAGACCATTCATGGGGTATCAGGATGGGAGTGGGTGCTCCCGAAACAGGGGTGCAGTCACCGGATATATCCTTCTTTGCCAACATGATGATCAACTGGTTTACCGCCCAATTCGATAAATGGGGCGTACACTACTACCTCCTGGAGAAAGCTGACGGCACGGTGGAATATCTATCAGGAGCTCTGGTTCGTGGTTTCGAGGATGACAGGGAGGCAATCCCTGTTGTAGCTGTAGATCACGATTTTAAGTACCACCCCAATAGCGGGAGGATGAAATCGGGCAGGGTGGTCTTGACCGCCGCCGATGGCTCCAAGACAGAGCTCTCTATTCGGCAACTGACAACCATGTACCTTATGGGTGGGGGCTACATCGGCTACAATGGCTTCTACCACGGCATCTGGATGGGTCCCTACTGGACCGATGGAGAGAAGTGGGATGTCAGTGACATCGATGTCGCTAACAAGGTCCATGGCCTGGACGATACCGTGTGCGAGTATCGCTGCGGCGACGAGGTGGGTTACGGCATTATCGAGAACCTTATCCTTGGCTCGTTTCCCAAGTATGGATTTTAACCTGTACTCTATGGTAATAAATTGGAGGTAAACCATGTATGCACGGCAGATTGACCTGGCAGACATGCAGTCAAGGCTTACCACGTGGTTGCGAAGTAAAATGCCCCAGGCCCAGAACCTGT
>JAGMCC010000070.1 GCA_023129355.1 Dehalococcoidia bacterium
ATTATTGGCATGAGCAAGGACCCTCAGTTTGGACCGGTGCTCATGTTCGGGCTGGGCGGTATCCTGGTGGAGATACTCAAGGATATTTCCTTCAGGATCGTCCCGCTAACCATGAGGGATGCCAATGAAATGATCAGGGAGATAAAGGGATACCCTGTCCTTGAGGGCTATAGGGGTCAGGAGCCGGCTAATATCGCGGTCCTGGAGCAGATGCTGCTCAAGGTCTCCGAGTTTGTGGAGAGCAAGCCTGAGATAAAGGAGCTGGATATCAACCCTATCTTTGCCTACCGCGATAGTGCCCTGGCTATCGATGCCCGGGTGATCCTTGAACCTTGAGGGGGCCCAGTTGAAAGACATCGTTGGGCGGCTTGATCGGGCGTTCAACCCACGATCTGTGGCGGTGGTGGGCGACAAGATGGAGATGGGCTATATGTGGCTAAGGAGCCTGGCCAACTTCCAAGGAAGGGTCTACTCGGTTCAGATAGATGAGAAAGAGCTTCAGGGCATCGCGGCGCTGGGGGTTAAAAATTACTCCAGCCTGCTGGATATACCGGATGAGGTGGACTACGTCGTCGTTGCTGTACCCCGCGCCATAACCCCAGAGATCGTGCAGCACTGCATCCAGAAGCAGGTTGGCGCGGTGATGCTCTTCACCTCAGGGTTCGCCGAGTCGAACACCGAGGAGGGGACCAGACTACAAAAGAATATTACCGAGATGGCCCGCGAGGCCAACCTCAACCTCATTGGGCCCAATTGCGTTGGCATCTTCAACCCGAAGATCGGGCTCAGGCATACCACCGACCAATACTGGGGCGATGGCGGTAATGTAGGGTTCATCTCCCAGAGCGGCACCCATGCCACCTTCTTCACCCTAGTGGGAGAGGTCAATGGGATCAGGATCTCTAAGTCAGTGAGCTATGGAAACGCCGCAGTTCTGGATGCCGCAGACTATCTTGAGTATCTGGGTGAGGATGAGGATACCAAGATAATCGGCATGTATATCGAGGGGGTAGAGAACGGGAGACGATTCTTTTGCTGCTTAAGGAAGATCGCCCGGCGTAAGCCGGTGCTCATCTGGAAGGGGGGAGGGACCGAGGAGGGAACCAGAGCCACAGCTTCACACACTGCCTCTTTAGCCGGGCCACCGCTACTTTGGGATGCCCTGATCAAGCAATGTGGGGCGATCAAAGTAGATAATCTCGATGAAATGGTCGACACGATACAGGCATTGCTTTACGCCAAGCCGACCACCGGGAACAGAGTGGGGCTAGCCGCCATGACCGGAGGGCAATCTGTGGTGATCACCGATGCCTTTGCCAGGGCAGGGTTTGAGGTCCCGCTGCTCACCGAGCGGTCCTACCGGGAATTTGCCTCCTTCTTCAATACTATCGGCTCAAGCTACCAAAATCCACTCGATATTAGCTCCAATCTCCCCCATCTAGATCGCATTATAAGGTGTCTTGATATCCTCAATGATGATGAGAGTATCGACGTCGTAGTTCTGGATCTCCCGGTAGTTTTCATGACGCGCATCTCATGGCACATCCCCGGTTTTTTCGACGATCTGATCGATGCCCTAGCCCTTTATAAAGAAAGGTCTCCTAAACCCCTGCTCGCCATCCTCATCTCCGCCCATGCGGAGAGCGAGGCCATTCAGGCCAGAAAGAAGCTAGTGGCGAGGGGCATCCCCAGCTTCCCCAGCTTCGAGAGGGGGGCTAACGCCCTAAAGAAAGTTGTGTCCTACTGTAAAAGCACTGCCCCGCAATAATGATATTTTTCACAAAGTGTGCTAAGATGTAAAGGCTGAAAAGGAGGAAACTGGATGGCAGGAATAACATCTTACGGCGCGTATATCCCCATGTACCGACTTAGCAGGGAAACCCTCGCTCAAGTCTGGGGAGGAAAAGGGAAAGGGGAAAAGGCGGTCGCCAACGCCGATGAAGATAGTTTAACAATGGGCGTTGAGGCCGCCAGAGACTGTATAAAAGGCTTCGATAAGAGTTCTATCGACGCCTTATATTTTGCTACCACCACCCCTCCATACAAGGAAAAGCAATCGGCCAGCATTATGGCCGCGGCGTGTGACCTGCGCGAGGACATCATCACCGCCGACTTCGCCGACTCCATAAGGTCAGCAACCATCGCTATCCTGATGGCCCTGGATGCAGTTAAGGCCGGCTCGGCAAAACAGGTGCTCGTAATCGCAGCCGACACACGCCTCGCAGGGCCGGATACCCGCTACGAGTCTCTTTTTGGAGACGGGGCCGCCGCTTTCCTCATCGGGAACGAAGGGGTCGTTGCTGAGATCGAGGGGAACCATTGCATCACCAGCGCATTCGTAGACTTCTGGAGACTGGAATACGATAAGATCATTCGATCGTGGGAAGAAAGGCTTACCCGCGAGGAAAGCTATATGCCCTACATGACAAAAGCAATCTCCACTGTTCTGGAGAAGCAGAATTTAACCGCCAAAGACATCTCGAAAGCGGTCATCTACTCCCCTGACACAAGCATGCAGCGGGAAGTTATAAAGAAGGCGGGGTTTGACCCCAAGGAGCAGGTTCAGGACCTTATGTTCGACAGTGTAGGCCATACGGGCGCCGCACTGACCCCAATGGTTCTGGTGAGCGCTCTCGAGGGGGCCAAGCCAGGAGACAGGATCCTGACAGCCAACTACGAGGACGGTGCCGATGCCATCGTTATGCGTGTGACCGATGAGATAGGAAAGATGAAAGACCGCAGGGCCATCAAGGGCTACCTCGCATCCAAGATGATGCTCCCGAACTACGGCAAATACATGAGGTTCCGTAACCTGATGGAGTGGGAGCACGATCTGTTCATGGAGCGCAGGATGGCTCTAGCCGAGGTGTGGCGGCACCGCAACTTCTACCTCAGATTTCATGGGGCTAAATGCACGAAGTGCGGCCATATCATGACACCGATTCCCAAGATGTGCATATACTGCCAGGCCGACGAGAAGTACTTCGAAGAGGTGCCCATGGCCGATAAAAGAGGGAAGCTGGTAACCTACAGTATGGATGTGCGCTCGCGGGCTATCGACCCGCCCAATATCCTGGCTGTGGTCAATTTCGACGGCGGGGGGAGGTTCTACAGCCAGATGACAGATCGGAACCCGGATAACATTGAGATCGGCATGACGATGGAGCTCACCTTCCGCCGAATCCACGATGCACTGGGAATACATAACTACTTCTGGAAATGCCGTCCGGCAAGAGGCTAACTGAAAAGGAGACCTATATATGAGAGAAAGTATCAAGGATAAAGTTGCCATTGTAGGGATGGGATGTACCCAGTTTGGGGAGCGGTGGGATGCCGACGTGGAGGATCTGATCAAGGAAGCCTCCATGGAGGCGCTTGAGGATGCCGGGGTCGAGATTAAAGACATTCAGGCAGGATGGGTAGGGACCGGGCGAGGCTCGCAGCAGGTACCGATGGGCCCCTGTAGCGGGATCATTGCTTCCTCAGCGCTGCAAACCCAGTATATCCCGTTTACCAGGGTGGAGAATCTTTGTTGCTCAGGCCAGGAGGCCTTGAGAGCCGCAGCCTTGGGCGTTGCATCTAAGTGCTACGATTTGGTACTGGCAATCGGGGTGGAGAAGCTCAAGGATACCGGTTACGGCGGGCTGGGCGAGATGTATCCCGGAAATTGGCAGCCTATATACGGAGCCCTTGGCACCCCTCCGGGAAGATATGCGCTGGCGGCTACGGCCTATTTTTCCAAGTATGGCCTCTCCCCGCAAGAGGGGAAGCGGGTGCTGGCGGAGATCTCGGTAAAAAGCCACTATTACGGCTACCGCAACCCCAAGTCCCACCTGAAGCGGGAGATCACCGTAGAGGAAGCGGTAAACGCACCGATGATCTGCTGGCCCCTGGGGCTCTACGACTGCTGCGGCGTGACTGATGGGGCCTCCGCGGCGGTACTGGTCCCCACAGAGGACGCCAAAAAGTATCGTGATGATTATGTTACCATCAAGGGATTCGCGGTCTCTACCGGCCCTGGCTGGCTCAAGGAGAATGAAGATTATGACTTCACTTACTGGAAGGAGACCCAGGAAGCGGCGAAGGTAGCCTATGCGGAGGCCGAGATAAAGGACCCGCGCAAAGAGCTTGGCCTGGTGGAGCTCCATGATTGCTTCTCCATCGCCGAGCTTATCGCCACCGAATCCATGTTCCTCTGCGAGCCCGGAAAGTTCAGAGAGGAGTTCACGGAAAAAAGAGCCTATTACCACGATGGAGAGATGCCGGTTGATGTCAGCGGGGGATTAAAGTCCTTCGGGCATCCTATCGGGGCGAGCGGGGCCCGCGAGGTCTACGAGATATATAAGCAGATTCAGGGGAAGGCCGAGGAGCCTTCACGCCAGATAAAAGACATAACTATAGGACTAGCGCACAATCAAGGAGGGCACCCGGGAATGTTTGTCTCCGGGATTGCCATCATCGGCGTCCCTTAATATCTTTTATAGAATCCAATAGGAGGTGAACCATGAAAAAGGTTCGAGTAGGATCTGGCTCATCGGGTTGGCCGGACTTCAAGGATGGCGCCCTGGACGTGGCGCAGAATGGGGATATCGATTATATCTCCTTCGACCACCTGGCAGAACTCACCATGGCCATCCTGCAGAGCCAGTACGCCAAGGACCAGATGCGCGGCTACATCCCCGAGGTCATCCCCCTGATGAGAGGGCTGCTGCCTATCTGGAAGGAGAAGGACAAGCACTTCAAGATGTGCAACAATGGCGGCGGAGCTAACCCTCCGGAGTGCGCCAACCAGGTTCTCAAGATCGCTCAGGATCTGAACCTGGGCAGCTTCAAGATCGGGGTGATCACCGGCGACACCATACCCCTGAGCCAAGTAGATGAGTTGCGAAAAGAGGGATGGAAGTTTAAGAACATGGACACCGGCGAGGAGGACATCGGCAGTGTGCGGGACAGACTGCTCGCTGCCTATGCATATACCGGCGCTGATGAGATCATCGAGGCCTACGAACAGGGTGCCGACCTGGTGATCGGCGGACGGCTGTCCGATAATTCCCTCTATTGCGGCAATTTCATGTACCCACTGGGCTGGAAGTTCACCGATGAGTACTGGGACCGCATCGGCTCCGCGGTGTGCGTCGGACACCTGCTGGAGTGCAGCAGTTGGAGCGCCGGTACCTGTTCCAACCTATGGGAGGAGATCGACTATCCTAAAGGCAACCCCGGCTTCCCCATCGCCGAGATGGATGAGAACGGCGATTGCATAATAAGCAAGACCGAAACATCGGGCGGCGCCATCAGGGTGCAAACGCTGAAGGAACACCTGGTATACGAGGTCCACGACCCCGAGAACTATCTTATGCCCGACGGTATCGCCGACCTCACCCAGATAAAGCTGGAGCAGGTGGGCAAAGACGCGGTAAAGATAAGCAGGTACGGCGATAAGCCACGAGGGAAACCACGACCGGAGAACCTTAAGTTCTGCCTCGCTTATAACGACGGATTCATCGCTGAGGAGATCACGATAGTCTGCGGCCCTAAGGTCTTCCAACAGGCGGAAAAGGCTCATGAATTCGTCAAGAGAAGGCTGGATTACCTCGGCCTGAAGCCCAGGGAGATGCTGTGGTCACTTATCGGCTGGGACTCCCTCTGCGGCCCAACTGTAGGCTCGCCCCCACCGGATTACGACCCGCCAGAGCTGGGGATCAGAATAGCATTCAAGTGTGACACCGAGGCGGAAGCGCGGGCGTGCCGTACCGAGTGCGGCCACCTTTGCTGGGCATCGCTTGGCGTGGGCGCCGGTTTCACCCAACCCCCCCGAATCAGGCCGGTATTCGCCCTGTGGCCAACACTGATACCCAGAGAGGCCGTTCCTCTATCGCTGGAGATAAAGGAGACTAAGTGATGGCGAAGAAAAAGATTAAGCTAATCGATATCTGCTATTACCGCTCCGGGGACAAGGGTGATATCTCTAATATCGGCTTAATGGCCAAGACTGAGAAAGCCTACGAGATCATAAAAAGGGAAGTCACCCCAGAGCGGATTAAGGCACACTTCAGGGGTTGGGTCAAGGGAGACATTATCATCTACCCGATGGACAATCTTCAATCGCTGGAGATCATGTTGTATAAGGCGCTGGGGGGCGGGGCCACCAAGACCCTGCGCATCGACCAGACCGGCAAGGCCATGGGCAATGCCCTGGTGAAGATGGAAATAGAGGTGGACGAGAGCGATCTTTAGCCTCGTCTGAACCCGAATATACGAATATAAATAAAGGAGGGGATTAATGCCTCTTGAAGGGCCGGAGGTCCTTCTATATGAGAAGAAGGACCATATCGTAACGATCACCATCAATCGCCCTGAGCGGATGAACGCCCTCACCCTTGAGCTGTACGACCGCCTGGACCAGGCGTGGGAGCAGTTCAATGAGGACGATGATGCCTTCGTCGCCATCTGGACCGCGGCCGGCGACCGCTCCTTCGGCGTCGGGATGGATCTAAAAGACCAAGCAGAGCGGGTTGCCAAGGATCCCTCTTTTGACATCGTAAAGCTGAAGCCCGGGGTGCTGGACGGCACAGTTGGCACCCCCTACGGGCACAATGTGACCAAGCCGATTGTTGGCGCTATCAATGGGGTGGCCACCGCCGCCGGCTTCCAGTTCACTATGATGTGCGACCTGAGGGTT
>JAGMCC010000071.1 GCA_023129355.1 Dehalococcoidia bacterium
GCCAGCCAGCCCATATATCGGCTGATACACCGAAAGGGCGATAACCGCCACCAGGCCTCCCACACCAAGCGTCAATAGCGGCGTCAGCATACCCGTTGCGCTGGCAACCGCCGCGTCCGTCTCATTCTCATAGAAATCGGCCACCGTCTCTAGATTGGGTTCCAACCTGCCTGTTAGCTCGCCAACGCCCACCACTTGATGGAGGAGCACCGGAAATAGCGGTTGGTTCTTCATCGCCTGGGAAAGCAATAGCCCATCACTGACATCGCTACGCACCCTTACGAATGCTTCTTTAAAGCGGACATTATCGCTTGTTTCAATCACCAGGTCCAGGGCGTCTGTTATCGTGACGCCGCCACCGAGCAGAATAGCCAGGTTCCTCGCAGTTCTGGCCATGAACCCTTTAATGACGACCTGCTGAATTACCGGGATCTTCAGCATTATGGTGTCCTTGGTTCTTTTCCCGCGCGGTGTCCTGAAGTACAGAAGGCTGCCACCGATCAGCGCGACCATGCTGAGGAATAGATACAAGATGTTACCCGTAACAAAGTCGGATATGGCCACCATTATCCTGGTCAGTAAGGGTAGCTCCCCGCCAATCTGGTCGAAAAGGCCGCTCATTGCAGGGACAACGAAGGTAACCAGGGCAGCGACGGCTCCGACAGCAATAACAAGCACGAAAGCGGGATAAGTCATGGCTCCCTTAACCTTCTTCCTGATTTCAGCCTCTTTGGTCATTTGGACGGTGATCTGCTCCAGCATGTGCTCCAGGTTTCCTATCTCCTCACCCACCTTTGTCATCCGAAGATAAAAGGGGGAAAATATGTTTGGGTGTTCGGCGCAAGCATCGGAGAAGGTGTTTCCTGACTCCACAGATACTAGAATATCACGAATCAATTTCTTAAAACTGGCCTTCGTAGCCCGCTCATGGAGCATCGTCAGGGAGGGGTATATGCCAATGCCCGCGCCAAGGAGGGTCTGCAAATCACGGGTAAAATTAATTATCTCTGCGCGCTTCACCGCGAAGAGGGTAGGCAGCATTTCCTTCACCGAGGTGAGGGGCCTCGTCTTCTTCAAGGCAATAATGGTCAGCTCAAACTTCCACAGTGCCTCCTCTGCCGCCTTTTCCGAATCGGCCTCCAGTGTCCCCTTGACTATTTCACCACTGGGCTTATAACCAACATAGCTATACAACATCAGCGCCTTACTCCTCTATCATTCTGAGCCTATCCCTCTCTTTCCGAGCCGAACCCCTGACGGCATTGCCAGAGAAGCAATCTCGCTCAGGGTAAGTCCCCAGGCTCATTAGGAACAAAAATGATTCGCTTATCCCGAACCAAATCACCAGTTCTTTGTGATGACATCCTCCTACAATTTTTACATTCCAGTGCTCATTGGTTGCTCAGCCTATGGTAAAGACATTGCGTGTCACTTCGCCCGGGGTGGTCACCCCCTCCTTGGCTAGGCTCATGCCATGATGGAGCATGGGGAGCATCCCGTCTTCCTGTGCTTGGGCCCTGATCTCAGAGGAACCTGCCCGTCGTGAGATCAAGCTTCGTATTGCATCAGTCACCGGCAGCAACTCGAATGCCCCGATTCGCCCGCGATAACCGGTAAAGCCGCAATAGTCACAGCCGGTGCCATAGTGGAACTCTTCTTCTTCCTCTCCTGTCACCTGCTTGTAGGCCGCGATGTCGGCGAGGGATGCTTTCTTAAGCTCCCCACATTTGGTACAGACCCTCCTCACCAGGCGCTGTGACGCGGTAGCAACCACCGCAGAGGTAACCAGGAAGGGTTCCACTCCCAGGTCCATCAGGCGAACCAGTGCTCCGACAGCATCGTTTGCGTGGAGCGAGGTTAGCACCAGGTGTCCGGTTAGGGCAGCAGTTACCGCTGTCTGTGCCGTCTCCGCGTCACGGATCTCGCCCACCAGGATGACATCCGGGTCCATGCGCATACACGCCCGCAGCCCACTAGCAAAGTTAATCCCCGCGGTGAAATTAACCTGAATTTGGCGAACCCCGTCAAACTTATATTCGATGGGGTCCTCAATGCTCATGATATTGCGCTCTTTAGCATCCAGTTTCAATAGCGAGGCATATAGTGTAGTGGTCTTTCCTGAGCCGGTTGGTCCGCTAATTATAATCATGCCAAAGGGGGAGGCGAGAGACGTTTCATACTTTTCCCTGAGATATGGTGGCATCCCTATCTGATCGAGCTGGAATAGGTTGAAGGACTTATCCAGTACGCGCAGCACTGCTGACTCCCCCCAGTTGGTGCCTATGGTGGCAACACGGAAATCTATCTCCTTGCCAGCGAGGTGATCGGTGAACGAGCCATCCTGGGCGCGTCTGCGTTCTGCGATATTCATATCAGCTAGTATCTTGAGTCTGGTAAGTATCGGCGACAGAACCGCTATAGGTAAGGAAGCGGAATCATGCAGGACACCGTCGATCCGGTAACGGACTTTGAGGACAGTCTCTTCGGGCACGATATGGATGTCTGATGCCCTTTCCTTCACCGCCTGGGTGAGAATCCAGTCCACCGCTCTAACGATGGGGGCCTCGGAGGCTGCCTCCTCGAGCCCCGTAGCCTCCTCAGACATCGTGGTCAGATGAACAGAGTCTAATATGTCCATAAGCGTTTGCGCGCCCTGGTCAGTCGTCGCATAATGGCTGGTTATGGCATCACGGAGATAACCACGCAGGGGGATGACCGTCTTTATCTGCTTATTAGTCAGCGTCGTAAGGTGATCGATGATGTGAAGGTCATCAGGGTAATCCGCAACCACGGTCAGGGTATTGTTTTCCAGGGTCAGCGGTAGAACACTATACTCTAGAGCCACCCTTAGTGGGACTAGCGCTAAAGCCTCGGGCTGAACCTTCAACTGTTGCAGATCGACGGTGGGCACATTGAGTTGGAAGCTGATGACTTTGTCACGCTCTTGCGGGTTCTCCGGTTGTGTTGTCTGCTCTTCGGTCATTCCCATCACATCCTTTGCATATCATACGCTACGGGGCTAACTTTAACGCCAAATATTAGCCCTCTGGCGTCTCCTTCAACACCGCGCGCATTATGCAATATTATCTTTATTTATGCAGTATTACCCCTGGAACATATCACAAAGATGCAAGTTTGTCAATACCGTCTATTCGTCCTTAATCCGTGAGTTCAGATTCAAAGGACCGCCTGATGGGTGATAATCCAAGCGAATCAGCTTAGCTTTACGTTCGACTCTTTTAAGGGGTCATCATCCGGCTTGACCGGATGATCCAGGTAACATGCTGAGCCAGTTTCTGGATTGCCCGATCGGGTCGGGCAATGACAGGTAGGAGTCGGGCAATGACAGGTAGGAGTCGGGCAAGCTTCTCTTTCGATAAACGGATTAAGGTTCGTCTAGTACATTGGTGAGACATCACCTCCCAGCTTAATGACGGTGAAAGCGTTTAGCTGGGGACAAGCCTCACCATAGCGATGAAAGAGTGCCCTGCAATGAAGGTTTAATTTAGTTGGCTTGGTCTCTAAATCCAGGCTAGCACTAGGTCAGCTTGACGCTAATTTGATTATCTGGGGCACTCCCACAAAATTGTGCTGAGGACAGTTTGGAAGAGCAGATATTGGCCTTTATCGAATAGACCTATAGCTCTATGGGTTGCTCTGGTGTGGTTATTCTGATGTCTCTGGAGAGTACCTATGTCCCGATACCCGGCGAGATTATCATACCGCTTAGTTGGGCAGAATGATGATCGAGGCTTGAGCGCAGCTTTGCCTGTCACTGACCTAGAGATGATATAAAGCTAATCCGCCGACTATCAGCAAAGTAACTACGACTGCCACTGCCGTCAAGCCCACCAGAGCGCCGCCGAGGACAAACAATTCGTCATCGTTCACAAGCCCAATACCAATAAGGAGAATGGCACCGCTGAATACAGTATTGGTGAAAGGTATTGGGATCAGCATAACAATGGCTACAGGAAGAATTACGATCCCTAAAATAAACCTAGTTAGCCTTCTCTCGCTCAGGCCTCCAAAGCGCGGTTTGGAGAATCTCTCAATCAACCTCAAAAAGGGAATCCCTCTCTTACGAATTAAGGCAACCATTTTTGCACTTATCTTTTTCCTGTGAACCCGCTGAGGTATGACGGGAGAGCTTCTCCCCGCGATTATCTGTAGGGCTAAGAGAATAATGAGAAAAGCGAACGGAGAGGAATACCCCGGTGCCGGAATGGGCAACGCCGATGGTAAAGATAACAATACAAGTAGGAAGCCAAATCCCCTTAGTGAGAGGATATCAAGAAGTTCTCCAAACTTGATACCATCGGGGTCGGCAGTCTTGATTAAATTCTCTAGTTCCAGGGATAATTTCTGCATCTTTTTTCCTATGTCCTCGCGCCTTCACTCCCGTCAACACTGTTTTTTCGCCTTACCACCAGGCTGTCATTCAGGTCGCATAACATACCAACTGTGGACCATTATAGCATCTCAGTATTGCCTCTGGCTACGATGAAAGGAATTGCTTAGGAATTAGGGTGCATTGATGGACTCGGGGTTCGTGGATGCATTTGCCGTAGTAACCGAATGTAGTAGCAGCAAAATGAATGGAAACTCGTGATGTACACCTTTGTGGGCAGCTTCATCTGGTGCCTTGACCTGGCCTATGATGGTTACCTGTTGCGTTAAATCAACTGCGGGGACGGGTGGAGGAGAAGACATCCACGCCATGCTGTAGGTTCAAATAGGTAGACTCTATAAAGGGGAGCCCCCCGATCTGTCGGCCTCGGGGCAGAAATACATACCAGTGCGGGTGGGTGGGAAATAGACATTAATAGGACAGCGGTTTTGTGTCACTAATGTACTGGACGGGTACACTAGATATTCATGGCGCGCTCAGCGTGATATAATATGTAAAGGAGGAGGCATGAAGAGTGATCTGATTACAGCCCTGCGTCAGAATCATGCCCTGGAGCACGCTACTATTTCCCTGCTGACCAGGAAGCTAGACTCAAATGTAAGGATAATCGGGACGTCCACCTTTGACGGCTTTTATATCTATGGTAACGTTCCCAGTAAAGCGGTCCGGGAGGCAGCCACAGAGGGGCTGGCCCGCTTACAGAGTGGTGAGCGCGAGCTGGGTGTGTCGCCTCTCTGTGGGACGAACATTATGGTAGCAGGGATATTAGCCGGGGTGGCCTGCCTTATTGCGCTGGGAGTTAAAAATAGGGGGCAGCGGCTGCCGCTGGCCATCATGGCGGCGACCGGGGCGATTATAGTCGCCCAGCCCATAGGCAGGGCGGCCCAAAAGTATCTGACCACATCTTCAAACCTTTCCGATGTCACCATTAAGCGAATCACCCGCCGTGGTTCCGGCGCGCGAATCCTCTATAAGGTAGAAACCGCTCGGGGGTAAGCTTGCTCGATGGCTTAGCCCTTTCGTTATTGCAGTTACAAGCACCCGCTTACCCTTAACATAGTGCCGCGATAATCCTTTTTTGCCAATTCGGCGTATTGCTTCCCCATAAGATTCTTCTATTGGCTGTCCACGCCCCTTGCAATAGGAGAGCCAATCTGAATTTGGATTGAAAAGCCTCGCTCCATAGGCTATAATCGATATGCCAATTAGAGGGATTTTATGTTTAGGGCTCATAGTTGTGGCGAGCTAACCGCGAAGCATATCGGCGAGCGGGTGACCCTTGCCGGCTGGGTTCATCGGAGGAGGGATCATGGCGGGCTGGTGTTCATTGACCTGAGGGACCGCGCTGGCTTGGTGCAGGTGGTGTTCAATCCTGAGGTGTCGGGTGAGGGACACGATGTTGCTACCAGGCTGCGCCATGAGTATGTGTTGCAGGTTACTGGTGAGGTAGCAAAGCGCCCTCAGGGAACAGAGAACCCAAATCTCCCCACCGGGGAGGTCGAGGTCATCGCTCAGCAGGCCGAGATCCTCAACCCATCAAAGACACCCCCCTTTTATATCAATGAGGATAACGAAGTGGACGAAAACCTTCGCCTCCGCTACCGCTATCTCGACCTGCGCCGCCCCAGGATGAAGGAGAACATCCTGCTTCGCTATCGGGTGATCAAGTTCATGCGCGATTTCCTGGATGAGCGGGGCTTTATCGAGATCGAGACCCCAATCCTGATCAAGAGTACCCCTGAAGGGGCGAGGGACTATCTGGTTCCCAGCCGAGTTCACCCCGGCAAGTTCTATGCCCTGCCCCAGTCCCCGCAGCAGCTAAAGCAACTGCTCATGGTGGCCGGCTTTGAGAAATATTTCCAGATTGCCCGGTGCTTCCGCGATGAGGACCTGCGTGCCGATCGCCAGCCGGAGTTCACTCAGCTCGACCTGGAGATGAGCTTTATCGATGAAGAGGACATACTCGTTCTCATGGAGGAGCTTTTCACCTCCCTGGTGGAAAATGTCACCCCTACGATGCGAGTTTTACAGCCCTTTCCCCGCCTTACCTACCGCGATACTATGGAGCGCTATGGGACGGACAAACCTGACCTGCGCTACGGGATGGAGATCAGGGATCTCTCTGACATCGCTGTCCATTCTGAGTTCACCGTGTTTCGCTCCGCCCTCGATGATGGGGGGGTGGTGAGGGGGATATGTGCCCAGGGCTGTGCCCA
>JAGMCC010000072.1 GCA_023129355.1 Dehalococcoidia bacterium
CCAGGCAGCTTTTCCCTTTCAGTTCGGGCATGGGAATGACCGTTGTTTCATCGTTGTCGATGAAAATGATAGACAATTCCGGCGCCCGGCCGGTAATGGAGAGAACATCTAACCCCGTCTGCCGCAGCTCGACGCCGAAGCTGCCGCCGATGGAGGAATCGCCGTAGAGGCCGGTAGCCGGTGAGATGGCGACAAATGAATTCTTACCCGATGAGGGCAGGTATACCCCGGTGAGGGGCCCCGGTGCGACGACCATGAGGTTCTCCGGGCCGAGGGGGTCTATCTTGAAATCGTGCTTCCTCAGGTTGTCCCATACCAGTTTCGCGCCGAAGCCGCGCCCGCCGATGTACTTCTCGATAAATGAGTCTGGGAGGCCCCTGCGTTCGGCACTGCCCTTCGTAAGGTCTATGTGCAGGTGCTTCTTAAAATATCCACTCTTCAGACTCATAGCTCTTCCTTCCCTATCTCGGCGTAGTGGATAATCTTCCTCTCTCCCTTCTCATAGAACTCGATTTCCTTCATCTGGGTATAGCTCAGGATATTGTTGAGGCGTTTGGACTCACCCAGCGCGGCTTCAGGTATGAGCCTGAGCGCCCCCTTGGGACATTTCTTGACACACTCCGGGTCACCTCCGCACATATCACACAGGATGGGCAGGTCGCAGTCTTCATGAGCGTAAATCGCTCCGAAGGGGCATGCCTCCACGCATTTATAGCAGGAAGTGCAGTTCTCCTCGTCCAGGTGGATGACGCCCTCGATCCACCGCAGGGCATCGGTGGGACATACCTTCGCACACGGGGCAACCTTACACTGGCTGCACACGATCGGCATTCTCATGACCGGATGGGGGTACGTGGTCAACACCCTTATCGCTGACTTCTTCGGGTTGTTCACCCCGAAGTGTTTGATTGCGCATACCAGTTCACAGATACTGCAGCCGGAACACAGCTCCGGAATCACCGTTAGCTTTTTCGACATCAGACAATCCTCCACAAGGTTCGTGAAATTTCAGCCAAAGGGGCCCCTAAAAAGGTGCATGGAATGGCGCATCAATGCGCAGAATACTCGCTAGAGGCGGTATTGTCAACGAGGTGTACTCGTCCAATACATTGGTGACATAAAACAGCTATCCTATTATGAGTAGGTGTCATTGCGACCCAGGTTTAGGCCGAAGAGTCGGCCGACCTGTCAGCCTTGGAGGAAGCAATCTCACCTTTTCCCACCCACCCACCCTGAGATGTATTTCTGGGGGACACCCCCAGACCCCCGCCAGAGGGGATCCCCTCTGGACTCCCCTATATAATCTACAACATAACGGTAGGGTGTCACCCCTCTATCTGAACGATACCAGAATCCCTTCCCAAAGGGATCGACCCTGGAGCGCTCCAACTTCAAATCCTTTCCCCCGTCTGCCAGGATCATATCACGCCCCTTATCTATCAACTCACCGATCACCTATTAAGTGATCCCTCGTTGGGATGGCGTATTGATCACCTCTATATGCTATAATCGTGGGCGTATGATGAAAGCTGCTAGGAACTGAAGCATGCCAGCGCCGGGAAGAAGACTTTTCTACGGTTGGGTAGTTGTAGCGGCCGCCTGGCTGGCGATGTTTGTTAGTTCGGCCTCCATTGCTTCCTTCTCCATATTCGCTCCGGAACTGGAGGTGGAATTTGGCTGGACAAGGGGAATGCTCTCCCTGGGCTACACCATCAATACGATTACGATAGCAGTATTCGGGATGGCGGCGGGGATGCTGGTCGATCGAATCGGGCTGAGTAGGCTCGTAATCATCGGTGCCGTCGTCGGCGGATTGGGGATGGCCCTGTTGAGCCAGATAACCCAAATCTGGCATTTCCACCTCCTCTATGGGGTATTCGCCCCCTCTGGGATCGCACTATGTTTCATTGTCCCTACAGTGGCCACGGTGCGGCGGTGGTTTATGAGGAGGGCAGCCCTGGCAGTAGCCATCGCCATGACCGGCTCAGGGCTGGGTGTGGTGATTCTATTGCCGTTGCTCCACCGCATGATCCAGGGTATTGGCTGGAGCGATAGCTACATCGTCCTTGGGCTCATCCTGGTAGTGGGCGCCGTCATAGGGGGATCACTATTGAAGAAAGACCCGGAGTCGGCGGGAACCTATCCCGATGGGGTCAAGCCCAAGAAAGAGGAGCTTGAGGCCCGCGCGGACTTTCTCACCCGCACCGAGAAGTGGACGGTAAGGGAGGCATTTAGGACCTATAGCTGGTGGCTCCTCATACTCTCCCAGTTCTTTAATATCGCGATCATCGGGGTTATCGGCCACATCGTTTTCTGGGGAAAAGACCTGGGGATACCCGAGGGGGATGCGGTGAGCATCCTGAGCTTTCTGGTGCTGGCTGCGGTGGCAGGACGGCTTTTAGCGGGCTTTTCCTCCGATTGGCTAATGGCCAGATTCGGCATCTCTCGCAAGCCCGTCCTATATGTTTGCACCATTGGCGTAGCCCTGGGGTGCTTTCTCGCCATGGGTGTTGGCAGCGAAACAGGGCTTCTTTTAGTTTCCCTGCTTATCGGATTCTGCTACGGCATCGGCCTCGCGGTATTCCCCACCTACCTGGGAGACCTGTTTGGGGTGGTCAGTGTGTCGACGCTTTTTGGCATCGTGTTCCTGTTATCTGCAGGGCTATTTGGGTCAATCGGTCCGGTATTATACGGATTCATTCACGAGGCCAGCGGCTCTTATGATCTGGCCTTCATGGTCACGGCGATATTATGCCTAATCTCAGCGGTATCCCTGTTACTGATCAGGGCGCCGGTGAAGGGAAGAGGAGCCCGGGCTTGACGCCAAGGTATACTGCTGCTAGCATTGCGTCAAGAAACTATAGAACGGGGATGAAATGAAAACTAAACGATTTATAGTGGTCATGCTTTTGGGTGTTATGCTGGTGGGTTCTCTGGCTTGCTTGCGGTCAGGCATTACAAAGCCTACAGTTGGCAATGTCCCGCCAGGGTGGGACCTTAGCAATGAAGAACCCTACGGAACTTACGAGGAGTTAGATGGCACGGTGTGGGGTTTGATTGAGTATACCGATACTGAGGACGCCGATTTTGTTCAGATATACTATGGCGATGTTCCCAGCGAGCTAAAAGGAAATGAGACTGTCCGGGACCCCTTGACTGATAGGGCAATCGCAGAATCCATGTTCGAGCCAGATGAGACTGGAGTAATGATTGCAAGCGGTCAGATAGCTGGCTATACCAAGATGTATGACTCGGACTTGGATTTGTATCAGATGGAGATAGTTTTCGTTCTGGACTCAATCTGCATTGACATCTATACTATCTATGATGCAACTTCTGAGGATGAAGCGCAAGCAATGTTAATCATAAACAGTATCTCGCCCTAGCCACCCATTCCGCGATAGGCAACCTGCTAGAGGGGTTTAATTCTTCCCTCGCTAACCCGAAATAGCGCCGCCTCAGCCAGAAAGCCGGGATCGAAGCGGTCGAGATCGGTGGTGGTAATCAACACCTGCTGATAAGAGGCAACGGATCCTAGTAGGTGATGACGCCGCTCCGCATCGAGCTCGGAAAGCATATCGTCCAAAAGCAGGATGGGCTCATCAGCTATTTTGGAGCGCATGAAGCGAGCCTCGGCGAGCTTTAGAGAGAGGGCGATAGTGCGCTGCTGGCCCCGTGAGCCATAAACATTCATATTGACATCGCCTATCAAGAACGCCAAGTCATCCCGATGAGGACCGACCAGGCTCATCCCCTGAGCGATCTCCTTCTTTCGAACATCTCGAAGTCTATCCCCAAAATCCGTTGCGCCTACGCTGGGTAGATAAGTCATCCTCAATTTCTCATGCTCCGCAGTGAGCAGGTAGTGGATCGGCTGAGCCAGGTCGTTAAGCTCAGCCACCATGAGCTGACGCTGCGCGATGAGATACGAGCCGTGTTCTAGCAATTCCTGGTCCCAAAAATCAAGCTGGCTCCCCTCGGCGCGCCGCTCCCCGATCAACCTTAGGAGGTGATTTCGCTGCAGGAGCACCTTATTGTATCGCTGGAGGGCGCGGAGGTATCGAGAATTGACCTGGGAGTTTGTTATGTCCAGGTAACGGCGACGCAGCGAGGGAGCACCGCCAATAAGATCGATGTCCTGGGAGCTAAAGAGCACCACATTGACCTGACCGACGAGGTCAATGGCGCGGCGGGCCACGCCATTTACTCTGATCCGCTTCTGAACATGTGCCGCAGGGCCGGGATATGCCGCCCTGAGGGCGAGCTCCACCCGAATGCTCTCCATCCTTTTTTGAACCTGGGCCAGCAGGCGAGCTACCGAGAGCCCCTCCGTTGGGGCGGACCAGTTGATCAGCTCCCGCTCCGCAGTGGCGCGATGGGATTTGGCGGTGGCCAGGAGGTAGATCGCCTCAAGGAGGTTGGTCTTCCCCTGAGCATTATCGCCCTGAAGCAACATAAGGTGAGGGGGGAGGTCGAGCTCCAGGCGCTCGTAATTACGGAAGTTGGTCAGGCTCAAATGCGCGATATGCAAACATCTCCTCCCGCTTCTCCCAACAGGGGATGCAACCACTCAGGCAAATCCGACTCTAAGGCTCTCTTTTCCTGCTCTGGGTTGCGCTATTGGGCTCTCTTTTCCCGCACTAGGCTTGGGATTCAAGCACCGCTACGTATCCAAGTGTGTCGGGATGCGTGATAACCATATCATGATAATGGTAGCTCAGTTTTGCATTCAAGTCGCCCTGAGGCTTGATTTCCTAATAGAGCAGGCCCGATGTTCACTCTACTACAATGTAGTGCTCGGACTCTACTCCCAAGCCGTGCTTCAAAGCCGTAATAATCTGAGGCGACTGCCAGGGATTCGCCATTAGCTTGTTCTTGGCCTTATAACTCAGAAGTATCTTCATCGCCTCAACATCGATAGCAACTAGGTCTCCAGAGACAAGCACCAGTCCAGGCTCCGCCAATTGGCCCTTAGATGGACCGCCGGAGACGAAGGTCTTCCTCCCATCCATGATTATAAGGTCTGGTTGCCAGCACAGGCTGATTTCAGCAACCTTCTGCTCCAAGTGGCGGGCGTGAAGAGCGCGCCGCTCTCCAGGGTGCATAAAGCCTACTGCGAGCTTCAGTGCGCCAGTAAATCGTGAGAAAGCATGAGTCTTCATACATGGCAAGTATACAATTTTGTCAGCTTCATAGGCTGACCGGGGCATAGTGACCGCACTCAGATAATCGCCATCGATCTTTATTTTCACCCAGTCATCACACTTGTCATCAAAGGCCACCAGTTTCACATCCAAATGACGCACCAACTCGAACACGCCTAGTTTGCGAAAAACTTTCCTGGTGGGTCTCCAAATCCCTCCGGAGCTTTCACCTATGGTAATTATTGCCCCCGCCTCCAACAGGAGTTCGAGGACGGCACGCAGAAATACCAGGTCGGTGGAGCCAGGATATGGGTCCGGGCTGTTAAAATTCGGCTTGACCAGAACCCTGTCGCCCCTGCCAATAGCCTGCCCCAAATGCCCCAGCAGTGCAATGGCTCTATCAACGGAGGCCTTAATATCTCCATTTGCTGTCACCTTCGCCACCATGACTTGGCCATTACTGCACCACGGATTGACAACACGTGGTCTGGGGTCAACAGACGGGATGTTCTTGGGCACCCTATCGCAAAATAAATGATAGAACCCGATAACCTTGTCCGCGAAACTGGTCATTAAACTTCCATCCGTGCCATCAGTACCTTTTGAGTCCCTTAACAATGATTATTCCCGACAGATCGAGGGTTATCGTGCGATCCTTCAACAAGCGTATCCAAACCGGCCCGACTGTGTCGGGTGTCCAGTTCACCTAGTGCCACTGCCCTGGCAGGTGCGAGCTACGCCAGGCCTTTTTCTTTCGTGCTTATTATATCACCTTTGGCTTGCATTGCCCCAGATATGAAGCGTCTCTCCCACCATAAAAAGCATACTGCCACTTTTTTACTGACGTCGAACACTGCAGTTTTCAGCTCCACACGCAAGCTCGTTCAAATAGATGAACGACACCCTACTGTCAGTGTAAGGTACTCTTTCATCGCCACGGGGAGCTCGTCCCCAGTAAAACGCTCTCATCGTCATGGAGTTAGGAGGTGATCCGTCACTACTGTAATGGACGAGCATAAAGTCTTTCTCCTACAAGATGCATAGTGTTATAATCTTTTCCGGGTGGGCCCAAAAACAAACAACGACGGTAAGCTCCAGCCCTCGGCGTTCTTTAAGCCAGGGCAGACGTGTTCACCTTACACTGCAAGAAAGGAGAGCTAGGGAGATGGCAAAAAAACAAGAGCCCAGAGTTAAACTACCCCCGGTGGAGCAGGTAGGCATTGTGGTTAAGGATATGGAACGGGCAATGGAGTACTACAGCTCTACCTTTGGCTGGGGGCCTTTTCAGGTTATGGAGCTTGAGATGAAGGGAGCTACCTATCGAGGCCAGCCATGCGATTGCCGGTTGAAGCTGGCCTTCGCTCGCTCAGGCCCCATCGAGATCGAGCTGATTCAGGTTCTGGAGGGGGAAACACCCCACACTGAGTTTCTGCGGGAA
>JAGMCC010000073.1 GCA_023129355.1 Dehalococcoidia bacterium
GCCATGAGATCGCCGGCGAGGTTGTCGCTGTGGGAGATGGAGTCGAGCGCTACCAAGAGGGGGATCGGGTCACCGCAGCCCATCATGTCCCTTGCAACACCTGCCGTTACTGTCGGAGTGGCCATCACACTGTCTGCGATACGCTGCGCCAGACGCATTTCGATCCCGGAGGCTTCGCTGAGTTCCTGCGATTGCCGGCCATCAATGTAGACCGTGGAGTGTTTCTACTGCCCGATGAGGTATCCTTCGAGGAGGCATGCTTCACTGAGCCGCTGGCCTGCGTGTTGCGCGGGCAAAGGATAGCACGCCTCGAGCCGGGCCAGAGCGTGCTCATTATGGGGAGCGGCATTGCAGGGCTGATCCATGTGCAACTGGCCGGTAAGCTAGGGGCGTCTCGTGTTGTTGCCACTGACATCGCCCACTATCGACTGGAGGCGGCGCGACGGTTTGGGGCCGATGCAACCATCCATGCCGAGGAAGATGTACCTGCTCGCCTTCGCCAGCTCAATGACGGTCGCCTCGCCGACCTGGTGGTGGTATGCACCGGAGCGCCGTCAGCCTTAGCCCAGGCGCTAGATTCCGTGGAGCGCGGGGGCACTGTTCTCTTCTTCGCTGCGACGGAGCCGGGCGTTACCCTTCCCATCCCGGTGACGCAGCTTTTTTACAAGAACGATGTAACGCTCACCACGTCCTATGCCGGCAGCCCCGCCGACTATGCCACTGCGCTGGAACTTATCCGCAGCCGCAGGCTGCAATTTGGCGAGATGATCACCCACCGGCTGAGCCTGGCGGAGACCGGGCTGGGCTTCCAGTTAGTGGCCGCCGCCCAGGAGTCCATAAAAGTGATCATCGAGCCCCAGCGGTAGCGCTGAGTGGCTAGGGCACACAATTGCACTTAATGTTTTTATAGTCAAGGCCGAGCCTATCCCAAATCTCCAAGGTTTCCTTGCAAAGCGCGATATCAGTGTACATATACTTTTCTTTCAAGTATTCTATGAGTTCATAGTACATTGAATATCTTGTATTGGAATTGACTTTTTTACCCCAGTTCGATTTCTCAGAAAGATACTCTACCCATTCTCTGTCGGAAGCATTATTTATGGTGCTCTGAAGCCCCCTAAGAGAGCCAAAGGTAATTCGCGATGGGGTAAATTTAGAGAAGACATTATCTACTAACTCCTTGTAGCCCTCTTGCCAATTAGGCACTGGCACCATAGGGTCGATGCGAATCCTGACCTCGTAACCTGCTTTCGCGAGCTTGCTTGCAGCGTCTATGCGCTCGGCCACCGTTGGAGCGCCTTTTTCAAATCTCCTCGCAACACCGTCAGCATTCAGGCTGAAGCTAATTATGGCGTTATTTTGGTAGTCGCCTTCAAGCAAGTGCTCGATGTTTTTCGATTTTGAAAGGAAAAGCACCTTGTGCCTTTCTTGACCATAAAAAAGCGAGAGTATGAATTTAGAGAATGGGGTGCCATTTTTTTCCTGCATTAAAGAATCAGCAAGCTCGCCCGTATTTAGTACCTCCTCGTACCCATTCGCATTCTCTAAAAAGCTTCGTACATGCTGCTCTATCTTCGCATAATCTTTAACATAAGGTTTAGATTTCCTGGGCGAGAACCTCAGTGTCCCCTTTAGATAGCACCAAGCGCAATCGAAGGGGCAGCCTGTTGCCCACTTTAGCTCTAGAAAGTGGGGGCAGACTACATCTGTTGGCTTGCTTGGGAGGGGTGTCTTCTCAAACCTGGTTATGATTGACCCATCCCCGACCCGCTGCACGAGTTTTCTTCTTGACCCATCGAGCAACGAATATTCCCATGTGGCAACTTTTGGTTCCACCATTTCCCCTTATTTTTAAAATCTTACAATTAGACCTGAGGGCGCCGCACAGGCTTGTAACCAAGTTCACCTGGGATAAATCTTGTCTTGCCCCATACATCCCTCATTATCTTCGCTCCTATAGCATGGTCGCTCGCAAAAATCACGTAATATAAAGGCCTATGCCCCGAATATAGCGGACCATATGGCTCAACATGGCAATAACCCAAATCTTTCAGATTGTTTAAATAGAGTTGTATAAATCGCTCTCGCCGCTGCTTGGCTGTCTCTTCTGCTTCTAAACTATCTTCAAGTTCTTCTATCCACTTTTCATTCCCGTAAAACCTGGTTAGAGTATTATAAACCGCTGGATTTTTGAGCGCTATAGGGAAAAGCCTAGCTATGGCCATATCGTATGGGTAAAGGATCAATAGTTCCATCTTCATATTTGTGCGGTGTGAGGCCAGGCTTCGGACAGTTTGCCAGTTAATTTGCACGCCTGGTGGGTCAAGAAATGTAAAAGAAGGTACATTCTTTGGAATTTTCGGCAATATAAGCCTAGGAATTACTTCGTTACAGTCTCCAGTATAGACATGCGCGTGTGTCAGATCTTTTTCGAAAATCTTTACGCGTAAGTGTGATGCTAAATCCTCTTCCTTTTCAACGAAATAGTACTGTGTAAAGCTTGGGATAGTGCTAAGCGCTCGCCACGGGGAGCCTTCGATCTGGTATCCGGTTTCGATTATTGAGCAGTCTCCACATCCAGCGAATGCGTCAATGTAATGTTTTTCTCTGGATTGTTTGGTCGCGATTACATATGCTTGTAGATAATAGTCTAAGTATTCGAGCTTAAGGGCTGTCCATTTGCGAACGGGGCTTGGAATTTGCAGTTTTGTCATTATACATTACCAATATAGCGTCGGAACTAAAAACGAGATTATCTGCGGTAACCGAATGCTCCTTAAAGCTTTCTGATGACCCCGATGACCTTGCCCTGGATCGCCACGTTAGCCGGGTCGGCGTAGATTGGCGCCATCTCCTCATTGGCCGGCTGAAGGCGAACCCGACCTGACTCCAGGTAAAACCGCTTCAGGGTTGCCTCCCGCTCCCTCTTCAGCCAAACCGCAACCATCTCCCCGTTCTCTGCGGTGGCCACCTGCTGCATCAGCACCAGGTCGCCATCACCGATCAGGGCATCGATCATCGATGTCCCCTTCACCTTGAGGGCGTAAACCCCCTCTTTGCCCCTGGTGAGTTCTTCGGTGAGCTCCAGGGACTCCAACTCCTCCATGTTCCAGCTATCGGAGGTGGGCACTGGTATCGGTTCGCCGGCGGCGATATGCCCGATGATGGGCACGCGCACGACGCGCCGCGCCCCCAGCTCGATGCCCCGGGAAATCTCCCGAACCCTACGGAGATACCCCTCCCGCTCCAGAATCCTGAGGTTGTATTCCACAACCGATGTGGAGCTTATTTGGCACCCGCCTTGAATGTCCCTGATGGTGGGTGGGTAGCCCCGCTCATGGAAAAAGCGATGGAGATAATTTATGATGCGAGACTGCTTGTCAGAAAGCTGTTTCATCCTTCTCTCCTCGAACACATGTTCTAATAGAATAACATGGGTTGGGAGGTTTGTCAACCCCTTTGCGTAGAGAGCATCGCTCCTGGGGGAGTTGTTTCTTCAGTTGCCAGTGGCTTATGTCACTCTTCCCGCTTGGTGCTGGCGGCGAGCGCTTGGTTAAGCTGCTTCATGAGGCGGGACTTGCGACGGGCGGCATTATTGGGGTGGAGCACCCCCTTTCGGACTGCCTTATCCAGAGCCACCGCTGCCTGCTTTACCGCCTCCTGAGCGGCATCGAGGTCGTTTTGGAGGATCAGTTTCCTTGCCTTGGTGATGGTGGTCTTCACCGAGCTGCGGATGGGTTTATTGCGCTGCGCTTTTTGCTGCATAATCCTTGCTGACTTCTGGGCTGACTTTTTACTGGTCAAGCTTTATACCTCCTATGTGTGTCGTGCCACGCTGATCACCCCGCGAACCCCCTCCAGCTTGGAGAAGAGCCGACTTAACTGCCCAATACCTTTGGTCTGAAGGGTGAGTAATATCGAGGTTATCTGGTCCTCGTGGTCCGTGAGGCTCGCAGCAGCGATGTTCACCCCCTCCTCGGCGACGATGGCGGAAATATCCCGAAGCAACCCCACCCTATCCAAGGCCTCAATGTGAACCGGCACCGAATAGAGCTGGTCCCGCGGACCCCATTCCACCTTAATCAAGCGCTCCTTCTCATCTATATGAACGATGTTGGGGCAATCCTTGCGGTGGACGCTTATCCCCTTGGTGCGGGTAACATAGCCAATGATCCCATCGCCGGGCACGGGATTGCAGCAGGGGGCGAGATGAGTCAATAGATCCCCCACCCCCATCACCTGAACTGCTGAGGAAACCTCTGGCTTAGGTGGCGCAACCTCGGGGAGTGGTTTCTCTTGCTGCACGGCAAGCTTGGTGGCAATTTGATGGGTACTAATATCACCATAGCCAATGGCGGCCAAGAAATCCTCCACGCTGTCACGCTTAAAGAGGTCGGCAAGCTCCTCATCGGATACCGATATTCCCAGCCGCCGCAGCTCCTTTTCCAGGAGTTCCCGGCCCCGCTGGATGTTCTCGCTGCGCTCCTGCTTCCGGAACCACTGCCTAACCTTCTCCCTGGCGTGGGATGTCTTGAGGTAGCCCAGGGTGGGGTTGAGCCAATCGCGGCTCGGCCCTTTACTCTTCTTGGCGGTGAGAATCTCCACGATATCGCCATTCTGGAGATGGTAGCTCAGGGGGACCATTTTCCTATTCACCTTTGCCCCAATGCAGCGATGACCCAGATCGGTGTGCACCCGATAGGCGAAATCGAGGGGGGTAGAAGCTGTGGGCAGGTCCTTTATATCGCCCTTGGGGGTATATACCAGAACGCGGTCGCCAAAGACATCGGCACTTATGGACTCCACGAACTCAGCGCCACCCACATCCTTGTACCAATCGAGGAGCTGGCGCAGCACCGCGAGCCTCTCCTCAAATACCTCGTCCCCTTTCGCCCCCTCCTTGTAGCGCCAGTGGGCGGCGATGCCATATTCGGCAATCCGGTGCATCTCACGGGTGCGAATCTGTATCTCGAGGGGGGTGGTGCCCAGGCACATTACCGTCGTATGAATCGACTGATACACCCCCTCTCTGGGGTGGACGATGTAATCGTTAAACTCCTTCGGCAGGGGGCGCCAGAGGCTATGGACCACCCCAAGGGCGCTGTAGCAATCCGGCACCTCGTTCACCAGGATGCGAAAACCTAAAAGATCGTAGATGTCGCTAAACTCCTTGCCCTGGGAGGCGTATTTCTCCATCTTTCCACTTATGCCGTAGATGTGCTTCGGCCTCCCGGTAACCTCTGCCTCGACCCCCACCTTCCTCAGCTCCTCCTTGAGGATGTGGGTAATCTGATTAATATATCTCTCTCGCTCCTCCCTTCGGGCGGCGACGAGGTGAACAATGTCGCGGTATTTATTCGGCTCGAGACAACGGAAGGAAAGGTCTTCAAGTTGCCACTTCATTTGCCAGATGCCCAGGCGATGGGCCACCGGGGCGTAGATCTCCATGGTCTCCTGGGCGGTGGCGTACCGCCTCGCCGGGGGCATCTGCTTCAGGTTTCGCATCTTATGCAGTCGACAAGCAAGCTTGATGAACACCACCCGGATGTCCTCGGACATTGCCATGAGCATCTTTCGTAGGCTTTCGGCGTGGGTTTCGATATCGATAGCGCCCTTTTTTGGCTTGAGCTCCTCTGGCCACGAGATCTTGGCCAGTTTCCTTAGCCCTTCAACCAGCTTTGCCACCTCAGTGCCAAACTTTTCCTCTATCTCGGCTAAGGTTACCCCAGATAGCATGGGGACCTCATGAAGCAACGCCGCCGCGATACAGTGTTCGTCGAGCTGAAGCTCAGCGATGGATACCGCGGTGTTGAGGGCGTGCCCCACATCTCCCGGGCATGCCTGGGAGACAAATTCGTAGGCATCCTCGATGAGCGCGAGGGTCTCGCTGGGCAGATACTCCTGCGTCTTATCTATAAGCGTCCTGATATCGGTCTTCTTCGCCATAACCCGTAATCCCTTTCAGTATACCCCAGGGATGGTGGTGGCGCAATTGCCCTTTTGGCTCTTCCCTGATGTTACTCCCTTCCAACCCACTCAAATCTTGGCGTAAACTGTTTGATTTCAAGCAGCTAGTTATATGGGCTTAGTAGCCCCCTAAATGGCACTTTTGTGCACTTGACAAAAACATCACCATATGGTATAAAATAGTATAAAATAGTATAATGCGGTATGAAGCGGTCAGACGCCAAACTGCTTGAAGTTTGAATATTCTGTTTCGAGAAAGGCGAACCCTCCGAAAGGCGGTGACGCAAAGCCATGGGTCTAAAGCTGTAGATAAAGAACTGCCGGGCTACCGAAGGTAGAGCTAGTTCTTAAGAGCGTTTCTCGGTTGCGGAGGGCTTTCTTATTTGGGAGGTACACGCTATTGAACACACAAACCAGGACTGAAGAACACCGCATAAATGAGCTGGCGGAAATGCGCCAACGAATCGCTGAGTTGGAAAAGGCGAACACCGAGCGCAAGCGGGCGGAGGA
>JAGMCC010000074.1 GCA_023129355.1 Dehalococcoidia bacterium
GCGCGGAACTTGGCCACCTCCTCGAAGAAGTCGCTGTAGCAGGCGAAGAAGAAGGTGAGATGGGGAGACAGCTCATCTATGTCCAGGCCTTTTTGCAGACAGCCTTGGACCACTTCTATCATATCGGCGATGGCAAAAGCGGCCTCTTGAGGCGCGGTGCACCCCGCCTCACGGCTGGAATACGCCTGAACATCGCAGGCTCTGAAACGGGGCATTTCTGCGGTGACGAATTTCAGTGTATCTACGATTAGTCTGAGGCAGGCGCGCGGCGGGAAAAGGTGGACACCCTCGCCGATGGGGCCGTGCAGCGAGTCATTCAAGGTAGCCCCTATCAGGTTTCTTCGGGGCATATCGCGATTGTCCGCAATAGCGATGTAGTGAGCCACCCGCCAGTTGGGGGCATAAGACAGCGCTCCGTGATACACCCCCTCCAGGGGGATCCCCTCCAGGATGGCTTCACTGTCCTCTATCGAGTTGCAGGGCGGGCCGGAAACGCCAACCCACTGGGCCATGCGGGGGTCATCGGAATCATAGCCGTAGGCACTGGTCATATCCATGGTGAGGTTGTAACTGGGCATGCCGCTCGGGGACGCCATCCCGTACTTAAATAGGTACTTGATTCGCTTGTTAGTCTCCTCAGGCAGACCATAGCCTAAGACCGGCCGCTGGGCGAATATGATACCCCGGGAACCTTTGTATATGCCCCTGGTAAAGGGGTACTCCCCGGGGTTGCCTATTTGCTCGGTGTAGTCTAAGTCCTTGATGTCTTGCGGCGTATAGACGCCCTTGATGGGGATGCCGCCACTGGTATATCGAGGCTCCTCTTGCGGCTCGGGGGATTTGCCTTGTGGTCCCTTTTTCATTTGGTTAAGCCGTCCCGGCTAATGTATGGCCCCTCACGGTCACCAAGGAATCATCTTATAATTTGTCACTGGGGTTTGTCAATAAACTATTGTGCGGTGTCCAGGACATACTATATACTTTTCAGGCTTATAGATACAGTGAGTATATTAAATGACATATCACCTCCTCTCTTTGTCATTCTGAGCCGAAGCCCTGAGTGAAGCGAAGGGGCAGCGAAGGGGCGGCGAAGAATCTAGACCTACGCCTGATTCGGGAGATTCTTCCCCGATAAATCGGGGTCAGAATGACAGAAAGCGAAGGGGTCAGCATAACAGAGAGTTTGTCTAGGCTGTTACCCCTCTATCTAAAACGAGCTCACAAGTTCATCCTGTTGCACACAGCATGCTGATTGATCTTGTTGATGCCAACCCGCTATGAACGTTTCGGTATTTGGCGGGAAAGCAAAAAAGGGCGTGCTACATGGAAGCTATTGACAGATGGGATATAATTGTGCAAGATATGTCCGATACTCCAGATCGAAATCAGTAAAAAACTTACAGGAAGGGGGGATTGTATGTAATAGAGTTGCCAAGCACTATATAACATGCTATAGTTTTAGCGAATTTAAAGAAAGGAGGGAAGCTAAATGCAGAAGTATCTTAAGTGGTCGGTAATGCTAGTCCTTGTGGTGGCATTGATCTCCCTAGTACCCATGGGCTGCGCTCAGGAAACAGTAATAGAAGAAGGGGATACCTACAAGGTAGGCGCAGTATTTGATCTTACCGGACCAACGTCAAACCTGGGTGTTCCTGAAAAGAACACGGTAGATATGATGGTAGACCAGATCAATGATGCGGGTGGCATCAATGGACATCCTCTAGAGGTCATTGTCTGGGATACCGAGGGCGATAATGACAAGTGTGCCCTGATGGCGACCAGGCTCATTGAGCAGGACGAAGTGATTGCTATCATCGGGCCCACCAGAAGCGGGACTAGCTTGCACATCCTGGATACTGTGACCACGGCGGATATCCCGCTGGTTTCCTGCGCTGCCAGCATCAAGATCGTGACCCCGGTGGGAGAGCGGTACTGGATATTCAAGACTCCGCAGACCGATAAAGAAGCGATCACCGAAATCTACACATATCTTCAAAGCGCCAACGTAAGTAATATCGCTCTCATAACCGACACATCCGGGTTCGGGGTTGCCGGCAGGGACATCCTAATAGCTGACGCTGCTGACTACGGGCTTACGGTTGTGGATGACCAGACGTTTGATAATGATGATACCAGCATGCAGTCCCAGCTCGCCCATATCGGGGGTACGGATGCCGAAGCGGTTGTTTGCTGGTCTACCGATAAAGAATCCGCCATCGTCGCCCTGGACATGCAGACGCTGCATATGGGTATCCCCCTGTATTGCAGCCATGGAATTGCCAACATGGCCTTTATTACCGCGGCAGGTGATGCCGCCAACGGGGTTATCTTCCCCGCGGGCAAGCTGCTAATCGTTGACGACCTTCCGGCCGATGACCCTCAGAAAGACGTCCTGATGCAATATAGGCAAGACTACGAGGCCCTATACGGCGAGGGCACTATGAGCACCTTTGGTGGACATGCCTACGACGCACTCAGTATGGTGGTTATTGCTCTGGCGGGACTTGACGAAGGCATAACCCTCTCGGATGCAAGGACTGCGGTCAGAGATGGGATAGAGCAGATTACATATTTCGTCGGCATCAGCGGCATATTCACCATGTCGCCAACCGATCACCTTGGAATGGAGCCCGGCTCGCTGGCAATGATCGAGATCGTCGACGGGGAGTGGACCTGGCTCAAGTAGGGACCAGCTTGTCTGATAGGCTCTAGTTGCAAGTGAGGGGGGAAAGGTGTACCTTTCCCCCCTTGTTATCTGGCCATATGGCCAGGAGATCTGACGCATGTCAGCAGACCAGTTTGTTCAGTATCTCGTATCCGGTCTTACCATGGGCAGTATCTACGCCCTGATAGGCCTGGGCTTTACCATCATCTATGCCGTAACCCGTATCATTAACTTCGCCCAGGGCGAGTTCGTGATGCTGGGGGGCATGCTCTCGTTCTACCTCATCAGTGCTGCCGGGATTCCCCTGGCTCCCGCCCTCATCCTCTCGGTGCTCATCGCAGCAGCGATCGGCGCGATTATGTATATATTTGCCATCCGCACCGCCAGGAGGGCTTCGGTCGTCAGCCTGATCATCATCACCATCGGGGCCGCCATCTTCATTCGTGGCATTGCCGGGGTGGGATGGGGAGTAGAACACGTACGCCCTCCCTACTTCACCGGTAGTGAATCCATATCTCTTCTGGGAGCCTATATTCACCCTCAGGCACTGTGGATAATCGGCACCACTCTGGTGGTGGTGGTTCTGCTGCACCTCTTTCTCTCCTATACCATGGTGGGAAAGGCCTTAAAGGCGTGTGCTATAAGTCCGGTTGCTGCCGGCATGGTGGGTATCAATCCGAGGGCAATGGCACTAATCGCCTTCGCCCTGGCGGCAGCCATCGGTGGCATCGGAGGTGTAGTTATGGCTCCTTCGATATCAATGGACTTTAATGATGGGTTTAAGCTGGGGCTCATGGGTTTTGTGGCGGCATCCATCGGCGGCTTCAAGAGCCCGATCGCAACGGTTATCGGGGGTTTAACCCTGGGAATCGTGGTGTCGCTGGCTGTGGGGGTAGACTGGGGACCCTTCACCTCGGCCTATAAGGACGCCATTGCCATGATGGTGCTGCTGTTGATACTGATCATCCGGTCAGGCAGGCTGTCAGCGGAAGAGAGAGAGAGCTGATGTTAGCAAGATTGAAGGGTAAATGGACTTACTTCGTGATTGCTGCACTGCTGCTGTTCCTGATATTGATACCCTTCCGCTGGTTCCTGGGTCAGTACACTGTCATTATGATCTTTATCGGCCTCTTCACCATGGTCACTGTGGGACTGTGCCTCCTGCTGGGCTATACCGGGCAGGTATCTCTGGGACAGGCCGCCTTCTACGGCACTGGCGCCTATATCTCTGCTGTCCTGAGCAAGATCTGCGGCGTCAATCCCTGGCTGTCTATGCTGATTGCCGCAGCGGCTACGGGCGCCTTCGCCTATGTCATCGGCTACCCCATCTTCAGGCTCAGAGGCAACTATCTGGCCGTGGCCACCCTCGGCCTGGGCGTAATAGTATACATCCTATTAAGGCAACTTGGCCCCGGCGGCCCGGACGGTATGGCCGGCATTCCCTACCTGTCCATCGGCGGGTTTGTCTTCGATACTTCCTTCAAACGGTATTTCCTGGTCTGGTTCTTCTGTCTCGCCGTCCTGCTTATCTCACAGAACATCGTCCGATCGCGGACGGGCAGAGCGCTCAGAGCCATTCACGGCAGTGAGGCTGCCGCCGAGTCGATAGGCATCAACGTGGACCAGTTCAAGGTAAAGATCTTCGTACTGAGCGCTGTATATGCCTCTCTGGCCGGCAGTCTCTTGGCCCACCAGATGAGCCACATCAGCCCCGGTTCTTTTGGCCCTCTCGTCTCAGTTATTATAATCGTGATGGCGGTGATAGGGGGGCTGGCTAGCATCTGGGGTGCTATATTCGGCGCCGCCACTGTATGTATACTAAAATATGAACTGCTACTTGGCTTCGGTGAGTGGGATATTGTTATCTACGGACTTATACTGATGTTAGTGACGATTTTCATGCCAGAAGGCCTGTTTGTCAGGCTGAGGGAGCTGTTTGGGCAATGGCGACTCAGGTATGCACAGAGAGGGGCTGAACCTTGAGCGAATCCATATTAGAGACTAAGAGTCTGAGCAAGGCCTTCGGTGGCCTGGTAGCTTTGGACAAAGTGGACCTGGCAGTAGAGGCGGGAAAAATCACTGCTATTATTGGTCCCAATGGTGCGGGGAAGACCACTCTCTTTAACCTTGTTACAGGCGTCTACCCGGCAAGCGATGGCGAGATATTGTTTCAAGGCACGCCCCTCAAGGACACTCCGCCTCACAGAAGGGCGGCGCTGGGCATCGCACGCACCTTTCAGAATGTTCTCCTCTTCGGGAACATGACCGTCCTGGAGAACATAATGACAGGACAGCATCCCCGCAGCCGCTATGGCTTTCTGGGAGCGGCCCTGCGCCTCCCCAGGGCTCACCGTGAGGAGGAGACCATCTCCCTGAACGCTATGAAATACCTCAACATGGTGGGGTTGGGGACGTATGCCACTCAGAATGCTCTCAGCCTGCCGCTGGGCCAACAGAAACTGCTGGCCATAGCCCGGGCTCTGGCCACCGAGCCCCAGCTTCTTCTACTCGATGAGCCTGGAGCTGGGTTGAACAAGCTGGAGAAGCAGGAGCTAAGCGATCTCATCCGCCGCATTCGGGAAAACGGAATCAGCGTCATACTGGTAGAGCATGACATGCCGCTGGTGATGGGCCTTGCCGAATGGGTCGTCGTACTGGACAGTGGACAAAAGATAGCCGAGGGCACTGCTGCGCAAATTCAGAAGGATCAGAGGGTCATCGCTGCTTACCTTGGTGAGGAGGTGGAATAGTGCTGAGGGTTGAAAACGCTTCTGTAGCTTACGGCCGGATTATGGGGCTTCGGGAGGTTTCCCTGGTAGTGAACGATGGTGAGATCGTAACTATCATCGGTGCCAACGGGGCCGGCAAGACCAGCCTGCTGAATGCCATATCGGGAGTGGTGCCTTTAAAGAGCGGCAGTATCTGGCTGGACGACCGCCAGATTTCCGGGCTTCCCTCTCACAAAACGGTAGGGCTAGGCTTAGGTTATATTCCCGAAGGGAGGCAAATCTTCGGAACCATGTCGGTATCGGACAACCTGACTATGGGTGCCTACTCCGAGTGCGCCCGTAACCGGCTGAGCACTGTGGGGTACATCGGATGGTTTCTGCGCCGCTCTACCGTTCAGTCGAACCTAGAGACGGTATTCGGGCTTTTCCCTATACTCAGAGAACGGCTGAATCAGCGGGCAGGCAGCCTCAGCGGCGGGGAGCAACAGATGCTAGCTATCGGTCGTGCGCTAATGTCCTCACCCCGAATGCTTCTGCTCGATGAACCTTCTCTGGGACTGGCACCTACTTTAGTGAAGGAGATCCTGAAGCTTATAGTTAGACTGAGAGATGAGGGGCTCACCATACTCCTTGTCGAACAGGATGCTACTGCAGCGCTCAAGATTGCCGATCGAGGATATGTTATGGAAAGAGGGCGAATTAGCATCGAGGGCACCGCTAAGGAGCTCTTGGGTGATGACCGGGTTCGGCAAGCATATTTAGGCAAAAGTGTAGCCTAGGCTGTTATGAGCGTGGTAAAATGATAGATGAGGCATGATATACCCGTGAAGCAGCTATTGTCAGGTAATGAAGCCATAGCCTTGGGCGCTTATCACGCCGGCGTGGTAGTAGCTACAGCCTATCCCGGAACGCCGAGCACCGAGATACTGGAAAACATTGCTCGCATGGACGGGGTATATGCCGAGTGGTCAACCAATGAAAAGGTAG
>JAGMCC010000075.1 GCA_023129355.1 Dehalococcoidia bacterium
CAAAGTCCTTCTGCATCTTGCGCCCCGTCACCTCGACCACGATCGCCAGCGGGATTTTCGTCCCCGCTTCGAAGCTATCGATATCAGGACCCACCACGGTGAACTTACCATCCTCTATCTCATCGGGGTCCTTCATACTCAGCCACTCGAAGCAGATGCCGCCCTTACCGCCGAACTCGGCTCTAAGGTCAGCACGGCGGACTATCTCTCCCTCGAAGGCGGGGCCATAGGCAACCGGAATGGGGACCGAGGGAATCTTTATCTTGATGCCCCTGACCTCGATACAGCGCTGTATTAGCCGCTCTGCACGCTCCAGGTCGTCCCTGCCCGGAATATCGTCAAAGGGCATGCTGACCACATGCTCATACTTGGTGATCCCAGTGGGCAGGATATTAGGGGCTACTGTATCCAGTATGGCGGGGAAGCCGTAGGTGATAGCCCCTGCTCCGGTGGCCCACTTGAGGTCATCCATGGGGCCCAGGCAGAGGGCGAAGGCGAAGCAGCGAAACTTGTTGTAAAGCAGCATCTCGCGGAAGTTGCCTGGCTTGACATTGCCGAAGCTGAAAGCGGCACGGCTGGCAAAACCGGCGGCATATACAGTGGACTCGGTGTCGGTACCGTAGGGGACGGTGAAGGTGTGGTAACCCAAGTCCACTCCCTCCTCCAGGAGTTGGTCGACGATGGAGCGGCCGTTGGAGGTGGAGGAGAGGAAAACGAGCTGTCCCTTGGACTGAAGCTCGCGAACGATCTTTACCGCCACCTCATTGCTCTTGGCGGCACCGATAATGGCGGCGAAACCGGGCATGCTGCCATCGACCAACTGGATTCCCCACGAGCGACTCTGCGGGTCGCTGATAGGGCCGTTAAACTTATACCCATTATGAACCTCGGGCTGTTTCCCCTCGACAAACTCTATTCCTTTGATAATCTCCTCAGCGAACAGGGTGGCCACCCCGGCATCCGCGGTCTCACCCAGGTAGGGTAGCCACAGGTTACCGCCGGGCACCGGCGGCAGCATGCTCCTGGCATGCTCCAGTGGCCATGTCATATCTCCCAGCTTCTCCACTTTATGCCCGGAATAGCCGTAAATCACGGGAAGAAAGTAGGTTGAGCCTACCCCTTCTTTATCGACAAAGGCAACAGGGGCATCAGCTCCATACTTCTCCACGGCTTTCTTGAGCATCCCCTCGGCCTTCTCAACAACTCCATGAGCACCCCTGATAGCTGAAGTAGCAATAAATCGAGACACTTTTCCCTCCTAAAAACTGCATCTAGTATTTTCGGAAATCGCCGGTCATCTTGGCGTCAATAGGGTCAGTCGCCGTCATTCTTCCTGCAGCGGGGAATGCCGGGCTTGAGGCCCACATCTCCTCCCTTGCCGGAGCGGCTCCAAGGTCTGTCCCCCTGAGGATCTCGCGAGCCTGGGGAAGTCGCGCCTCATCTGCCTGAACACTTATCAGGATGCCGCCCACGGAGGCTCCAAACTCATAATACCTAATTGTATCCTCGGGGAGATCTAACTTAGTTAATGCTGCTACAATCTCCTTGGTGGCCTTCGTTCCTAGTTTTTTCGCCTTCTCCCCATCGTGCACCAGAATGCCGATCTCCTCTGCCTTAAAACCCTGTGATTTCAACTCCTCGGCAGCTCTTGCTGCAACCAGGGGATCTCGAAAAAGCCTTACCACTGTGTTTGCCATAGACCCCTCCTTTCATTAAAAGGCCCCTTCCCTATGTACAGATAGGGTCAGGGCTACTGATTCGAAGCAAAGCAATTACCATAGATAGTTAATCGCCTCTTTGTGTATTTTATCACCAAGCCATAAGCAAGTCAATATTGGGGCTCCAAATTCATATCTTCCTATAGGCCCTTTTCCAGGCTTCATTGAGGAGGTCTATAATCGGAAGAGGCTTCATTCGGCTTTGGGTTATCGCTCACCGAATGAGTTTGAAGAGTCTCTGCTTGTTCACTCAGAGACCGTGCTACCCCGCCAGAATCTCCTAACCCTACCTGTCCAGTCACAGGGGTGCATTCCACAAATATCTTACACTCCTCTGACTGAACGGCTACGCCTCCCTCTCAATTATGGTTGCAACACCCTGCCCTCCTCCAACACATGCGGTGGCAAGCCCAAGTCTGCCATTCTCCCAGTCCAGTATCCGAGCCAGCGTGCCAACAAGCCTTGTCCCTGTTGCTCCCAGGGGATGCCCAATAGCTATTGCTCCGCCTTTAAGATTTACTTTGGCGGGATCTACGCCTAGCTCTTTTATGGTATTGATCGTCACGATAGCAAATGCCTCATTGATCTCCCAGAAATCAATATCCTTCACCTCTAGACCGGCATGCTTCAGGGCCATCCTGCTGGCGGGGATTGGACCCAATCCCATGAGCGTTGGGTCTACACCTGCCCACCCCATCGATACAATCTTAGCTAAGGGCTTAAGCCTGTATTCCCTGGCCTTTTCCTTTGACATTAAAACTATCGCAGTCGCAGCAGCATTTAGGGGAGCGGAATTTCCTGCGGTTATCTGTCCGTCCGGTTTAAAAGGCGGCTTCAGACCGGCAAGGGCCTCCAGGGAGGTGTCTGGTCTAATGCTCACGTCATGGTCAATAACCTGCTTCGTACCATCTGGCAGCGTTACTTCGACTGGCATTATCTCCTCTTTTAAAAACCCCTCTTCAAGTGCTTTTGCTGCCTTGTGGTGACTTCTGAGAGCCCATTTATCCATATCTTCTCTACTGAAGCCCGTTTGTTCAACTAACTTTTCCGCGGTGAGACCCATTTGAATGCTTGTCATTATATCGTATTTCTTACATTCTGGCTCTGTGAAGAGCCTGGGGTTTGGCTTTATCATAATCTTGCTCAGGTCGACGCCAGGACCAAGCATAGGATTGTGCGTCATATGTTCAATCCCGCAGGAGATAACCAGGTCTGAGTATCCGAGCATTATTTCCATGGCACCTTGGTGTATTGTGGACATTGAGGAGGCACACTGCCGATCGATCTGCTGGGCTGGAACATTAAACGGCAGGCCTGCCAAGAAGGTAATCATTCTTCCCCCATAGACCCACTGTTCGCCCATGGGCATTGCGGTTCCCGATAGAACGTCATTGATTTCCTCTGGCTTAATCCCTGTTCGCCTAATAAGCTCTTTAATAAGCGTCGCGGCTACGTCATCCATTCTCAGGCTATTATACACATCCCTCTCTGGCTCCCTTGGTCTCGACCTTGCAAAAGGAGACCTCAAATAATCAACTATTACTGCCTCCTCCATTAAACTGCCTCCTCTCTTATTCTCTTGCTCTAAGGGCCTTCTTATCTACTTTGTGAACTTCGGTTAATGGCATATCTTCTACCAACTGACAATACTTGGGAACAGCATATTTAGTGCCCCTTCCTTTGAGATAGTCGATGAAATCCTAAGCCTTTACCTTCCCCTTGTGTTCTGGCTTTATCTGAATGGATACTTAGTACCCTCTCACTTCTGTGACGCTCTGGATCCGGGACTCTATTACGGCGGCAAACTCAATCGCTGGATGCTCATAGAGTATATCATCCAGCTCCCTTGTGTAAACCTTCATACCCCTTTTAGGAAATCAAGGGTATGAAGCCCTGTAATATGCCATGACCTTCTTTGTAACTCCAATGGAAGTGGAGACCACTTCGTGTAAATATACGCTTTCACCAAAAACTCATAGGAATACAAAAAGCGCCAGCCTTGAATAGCTGACGCTACTTGGCATAATGGTGGAGATGGGGTAGGCTTGAACTCCACCCAACCCACCAACCCTGCGGCTCCTTGTTGAACGCCGCGTGCTAGTAGTCGTATTCTATCACTCATAGCCCCCTCCCTAAATTTGTAACTGATTCATAACGCACATCCATACAGCTAGCAGACCGCGGTTGGGGAGATAACTGCCCAAAGTAGGTCAAGTCTATGACACGGAGCGTCTCCAAACGACCCGGGGGGCATTTCAAACGTGGTGAGCTGATTTGGGGGAGAGGCTGTAATCTACAAAGCTAGTGATGTGGCCGAATGGGCTGTGATTATTGAAGAAATTGAAAGATTAGAATTGAGAGCGAGGTTGATGAAGGGTAGAGGAGTCAGCTCTCGGAATAGATGTCACCTTTGGCACTTACGTGAAACTATCTCACAATTGACGTAGCGTGCGGATAGAGAGAATGTGCACGGTGACACCAAAAGCTATGATGATGAGAATGATTCTAATAGCAAGAATATTAACCGCGAAAGCGACTGAACATCCTATCGTTATCCACAGGAGTGAAATGGACCAAGCCTTCAGTTTCAACGGGACTCCTTTTCCCTCTCGATAGTTGTTAATGACTTTTCCGAATAATCTGTTACTCAAGAGCCAATTGCTAAATCTTTTTGAACTTTTAGCATAGCACCCGGCAGCTAGCAGAAGGAAAGGTGTAGTAGGTAAAAGAGGTAAGAATACGCCAAGAACTGCAAGCCCCACAAAGATGGTTCCTGCAAGAATCAGGAGCCGCCTGCTCCAATTACCCATCGATTGTCTATTGAAGTAATTTTTCATTATGCTTTTTTGTTAGTTAACTTTATATACCCTTGATTGCTAGCTGTCAATGCCGATGACCAGCTCAGTTTTTAGTTTGTGGGAGAGGCTGCAACTAGGGAAGCTGATGACAAGTTCTCATACTGGCTATTGCCTGGTAGGCGAGCATGGTATAATTGGGCAAGCAAGTTGCGGGGGTAGCAGGGGAAAAACCGGTAATCTGAATAATGACCAGAAGCAACACGGGCCGAGATGATAGTAAAAAAACTGCGGCTGCTTGCTCCCGACAGACCTGTGAAGGTTGTGAAATCCAAGGCAAGCTACTCTGTGTCCATACAAGAAGAGACCTCACTGACTTCGCGGTCCTATTTATCGGCTGGGCTATCCCGTTCCTGGCTGGGATGGTAATTGGCAAATTCTGGATTGGGCTGGGTGTGTGGATTGGCCTTGCTGTGCTGTTCTTTGGGTATGTCGAGGCATTAGTGCTATGCCGCCATTGTCCTCACTATGCCGAAGAAGGCTTCTTCCTAAGATGTCATGCTAATTGGGGCTTACCAAAGATACCCAAGTTTAATCCGGGTCCCGTGAACAAAGTCGAGAGCATTATCTGGCTTTTATATGGGGCTGTGCTGTTTTTATACTATGTACCGTTTTTCGTCATTAGCCAGCAGTGGTTGCTTTTGGGAATAACTACATGGGCATTGATTGCAGCTTCGTGGACGGTGCAGCGGACACAATGCACGCGTTGCTACCACCTGTCATGCCCAGCCAATCGCGTGCCTGAAGAAATACGGGAAGGCTTCTTCAGGAACTACCCCCAGTTCTCGAAGTCTTAGAAGCATTCCTATCGGCGCGGTGTGGGATGTCTGCTGTCTCCGGAGAGCGGTTCATGAGGGGCAGGCACTGATCCGCTCACTATCCTAAACGCCTGATGCATCAGCCATTATGGGCTAATTTGTGTGCATCCAGTCTAAGTCGCAGGCGGATGCTAGAACGATGCCTGGCTGGTGTCCTTTGTGCCTTTGGTCAAGAGGTTAGGAACGCCTCACGAAGCGCTGCAGTGGCTTCATCTATGGCATCTCTGGCTCGGTCCAACAACCCGTCCATGGATATGAAGCCGTGGACCATACCTGCATAGCGTGTGCACTTTGTGGGGACGCCCGCTTCTTTCAATCGGTTCCCGTAGGCTTCGCCCTCGTCTCTCAATACGTCAAACTCACCTGTTATCACCAGCGCAGGAGGCAGGCCACTGAGGTCTGGAGCCAACAATGGGGATGCAGTCCAGTTCCACCTATCCTCTTCACACCCGAGGTAGTGATCTCGAAAGTACTCCACATCCGCCTTAGTGAGCAGATAACCATCCCCAAAGTCGCGGTGTGAATCGGTGTCAAAAGAGTAAAGATTGGTTGCAGGATATATAAGCAATTGATATACCAGGCGAGGGCCATTACGATCACGTGCCATGAGAGATACCACTGCTGCTAAATTGCCTCCCGCGCTGTCTCCACCGACTGCAATACGGGCTGAATCACCGTTTATGCGATTTGCATTGTCAGCAACCCATTGGGTCGCGGCGTATGCATCGTCCACTGCTGCCGGGAACTTATGCTCTGGTGCCAGTCGGTAGTCAACGGAAACTACAACACAGGACGCTCCGTTTACGAGAGAGCGGCATAGGTTGTCGTGGGTATCAAGGTCGCAGATAACCCAGCCGCCGCCGTGG
>JAGMCC010000076.1 GCA_023129355.1 Dehalococcoidia bacterium
AAGACAGCGTCAGAGTAGTCGAATTCAGAGGCTATATCCACTCTCACCGGTATCCTAGCTACCTTTTCCAACAAATACCTACCTACCAGACCGGCATGATAGGAGGTGCCACAAGCAAGCAGCAGGATGTCCTCGAACTCGGTGCTCTCCAGCCCCAGGTCCACCTCTGGCTCTATCGCCGATAGATATCCCCCTAAGGTATCCCTTATCACCCTGGGCTGCTCGTGGATCTCCTTGAGCATGAAGTGATCATAGCCACCCTTCTGGGCGTCCTCCATGGTCCAGGGAATCACGTTCGTCTCCCTCCGTACCTCCCCGGCCTGGTTAAAGAGCCTTATCTCATCCTCGGTGATAACTCCGACATCCCCATCCTCCAAATATATCACCCTATCAGTATAGTCCAACAGTGCAGGCACGTCTGAAGCAACGAAGTTCTCCCCATCACCAACACCGATTACAAGCGGGCTCTCACTTCTGGCTACCAATAGCTCTTTATGGTTGGCTGCGAGCACGATCAGGGAATAGGAGCCATGCACATCAACGAGGGCCATTCTTACCGCTTGCTCTAGATCACCCTGATAATAACTCTCGATCAGATGAGGCATCACCTCGCTATCTGTATCGGAGCGAAATCGATGTCCCTCCTGAGTTAGCTTGTCTCTGAGTTGCTGGAAATTGTCTATTACCCCATTGTGCACCACAGCGATCTTGCCGCTACAATCTATATGGGGGTGGGCATTGGTCTTAGAGGGCTTGCCATGGGTTGCCCATCTAGTATGACCGATGCCCAGCTTGCCCTTGTTTCTAGGCAAAGCCTTCTCCAGTTGCTCTACCCTTCCCACATCCTTGTGGACCTTGATCGTGCTGGCTAGGACAGCGATTCCACATGAATCGTATCCCCTATACTCCAATCTCCTTAAGGATTGTAGTAGTATGGGCTGGGCGTCCCTGCCTCCTATGTAGCCCACGATGCCACACATGATCACACCACCAGGCTCCCGTCTGGTATCTTGCCCGAGAGCAATTTCAACGCGCTAACCCGGGAGTGATTGCCAAGGATTACCCCTGGTCGAGCTGTCACATTTTCCTCTATTGCACAGTGCTCACCCACTACCGTACCGGTATGCACATTATGATATTCGCCCTCCACCTCGATCACCGCTCCAGCGCTGAAGGCGGTAAAATGCCCCCCCAGAACCGAGCCGCGATCTACGATGGAGTCTTCCAGATTAGAGCCCGGACCTATATGGACACCGTTTCCGATAGCGCTGTTCCTGATCTGACTGAAGGGGGATATCGTCACCTGATCCCCAATGCTGGTTGCTGGGAATATGCAGGCATGCGGGCCTATCTCCGCGTTTTCCCCAATTATAAGCGGCCCCACGAGGTAGCTGCCAGCCCTGATCACCGTCCCCTTCCCTATGGATACTGCGCCTTTCATGGTGACGCCTTTTTCAACAGTGCCCGCTGTGCTAAGCGAGACAGCGCCCAGCGCTATATCATTTAACCTCAAGATATCCCAAGGGTACACAGCATCAAGCCAAGTACCGTCCGTTTCTTGAGCCGCTATTTCGTAACCTCTGGCGATCATACTGTTGAGGACCGTCGGGAGCTCGACCTCCTCTTCCACAAACTCAAATATGCCCCGATCAAGGCTATAAATGCCAGTGTTGACCAGATTACTCGTAGCTTTCCGGGGCTTTTCCACGATCTCCTCAACTGTCCCCTTCCTGGCAGTCACCACGCCGTACTTGGATACGTTTTCCTGCTTTTTTACCAAGATGATGCTTGGCTTTGCCTCAACAAGCTGAGCGATGGTATCAGTCTTGATGATGTTATCCCCAGGCAGGACTAAAAATCTATCCGCAATCGCATCTTTTGCGTGCATCAGTGCATGGGCAGTGCCCAATTGCTGCTTCTGCACTATATAATCGATCTCCACACCGAGCTTTTCCCCCGAGCCGAAATAGTCTTGAACCTGTTCCTTCCTGTAGCCGACCACCATTACGATGTGACGCACACCGTTTACCGCCAGTGCCTCGACCACATATTGCAGTATCGGCTTATTGGCTATGGGGATCATTACTTTCGGCTTCAGGACAGTTAAGGGTCTAAGCCTCTGCCCTTCGCCTGCGGCCAGTATCACCGCCTGCTCTATTGTCATAGTAAACCCCCGGAAACCATGCTAATCGGCCTATCCGAATATCCTTGAGTTTGGCGCTATGACGCCACTTGCCAGAGCTCCGGCACCTATATAGGTGTCATTTCCAATAAGGCTGCCTACATCGATGCTGGCATTGATCCCAGTCTGAACACCATCCCCTAAAATCGCCCCCAGCTTATGCCTCCCGGTATCGATGCCCACCGCCTTTATTTCCTTCTTGTCAAGCCTCAGGTTTGCGATCTTGGTACCAGCGCCCAGATTGCACCCCTCTCCAATGACGCTGTCCCCCACATAGTTATGGTGTGGTATCTTGCTGTCTCTCATTATGATGGAGTTTTTCACCTCCACAGCACTGCCGATATGGCAGTTGTCGCCAATGGATGTACTGGGACGAATATAGCAGCTGGGGCCTATCTCACAGTTCTCCCCGATCACCACTGGTCCTACTATATACGAATTGGCCCTTACCACCGTGCCCTTTCCTACAGAAACCAAGCCACTTATCACCGCGTTTTCCTCGACCTGCCCCAGGTTCTGCGGCACGACCTTCGACATAAGAGCTTCATTCCCTCCCAACAGGTCCCAAGGGTAACTCAAATCAAGCCAATAGTCGATCACTTCATAGGAAACCCTATGCTGCTCGTCAATCAGCACTTGCAGGGAGTCTGTTATCTCGTACTCGCCCCGGGGTGATCTCCTACCCCTTAATGCTGCAGTGAAAATATCCGGAGTTAGAAGGTATAGCCCGGCATTGGCCAGATTGGAGGGAGGCTTTGCCACCTTCTCATGGATGCGCACTACTTGGCCCTCCTCCACCTCTACTACCCCCAAATCCTGCGTGCTCGTCACCTCGACTAGGCTCAATGTCGTCTCATTCTTGGCCACCATCCTGCGGATGTCCTTTTCCCCCACAATTACATCGCCGTTTATCAACAGGAATTTCCCGTCCACCAATCTCTCAACCATCCTCAGTGCATGGGTAGTACCCAACTGCTTCCTCTGGGTAACGTACTCTATGCTCACCTGCCAACTATCGCCGTTGCTAAAAAAGTTGCGGACAGTGTCACCGTGGTATCCAACGACAAAAACGAACTCCCGGATGCCTGCCTCCCTGGCCTCAAGCAGCAGGTGCTCAAGAATAGGCTTATTAGCTAAAGGGAGCATCACCTTGGGCCGGGTATAGGTGAGGGGATGCATCCTTTTTCCTTCCCCGGCAGCTAAGATAACCGCCTTCATCCTCTACCCCTTTATACACTCCTTGATGGCCTCGATGGCTAGATCGTATAGCCTCTGCGCCTTGGCCTGATTCCTAGCCTCGGCGGTTAACCTTATCTTAGGTTCGGTTCCAGAGGGCCTTATCAGCAGCCACCCATCTTTAAAGGAAAACTTGAGACCATCGATCTTGCTTACTGGAACGGTCTCCATTTCCATCAATCTACGTTCCACCCTCTCCATTATAACCCCCTCCCCCCAGACACTGCCTCGAAGGATCGGGTAGGAGGGCAGGTCATCGACCAGCTTTGAGAGCCTTTTCTCGCAGGCTATGCGAGTGATCTGAGCAGCGGCATAGATACCATCAGGGCAATAGGATACAGTGGGGAAGATCCAGCTTCCTGAGGGCTCCCCAGCAAAACCCCCACCCTTTCTAAGCTCCTCGGAGACAAAGGCATCCCCCACCCTGGTCCTTATGACCTCAAAGCCCGACTCCTCCACGGCCATTGAGGCGTCCACCGTGGTTACCACTTGCTCTGCCTTGAGCTCTCGGGCGAACAGGGTCAGTAGCTTGTCTCCGGAGATAAATCTGCCAGCATCATCCACGGCCACCATCCTGTCGCCGTCCCCATCATGGGCAATGCCCAAATCGGCACCAGTAGCCTTCACCGCCTGCACCAGCATGCCGAGGTTCTCCGGAATCGGCTCGATGCCCCTGGGGAAATAGCCGCTGGGATCACAGTTGAGTGCTATCACCTCGCATCCCATCCTCCTCAATAGATATGGGCTGACCAGAGATGCAGCGCCGCAGCCACAGTCAAGCACCACCTTTATCTTAAATCCGTTGCCAAAGTCCTGCAGAATGCGATCAATATGTTCCTCAATTGCTTGGGGGTAACTTCTTGATGTCTCCATCACCTCCCAGGATGCCATCTCCAGATTCTGGTTCCTCACCATTTCCTCTATGCGCTCTCTTTGGGCAGAATCAAAGGCGGAGCCATCAGGGTTACATAGTTTGATGCCGTTATATTGCGGCGGGTTGTGGGAAGCCGTGAGCATAGCGCCAGCCTCAAATTCCCTGGCAGCATAAGCCAACGTGGGCGTGGGAATAGTCCCCGCTTCGTAGCATCTGGAGCCTGCGGAGAGCAGAGCGGAGATGAAAGCATGTTTCAGGGCACTGCTTGATGTCCTCGTGTCACAGCCCACAACTACTGAGCGGTAAGAGCTACCCACAGATAGCCCAACCTCAAACACCAGTTCAAGGAAACTTTTATCTATGATACCGCGTATTCCTGAAGAACCAAAAAGCGTCATCCTTGCGCTCCGCCTCACCTCATGATTTGCTGAAGTTATTATGTCAACATAGCTATGTGCGAACTATAGCGAGCTCCCCTACCGATGTCAACATAAACGAAGCCCCCATTTAGGTACTCAGGTTACCCTTGCCACATCTGTTCGTTACAGTGTCCATTGCCCGGCAGTGGTTAAGCAGTTGAATCCAGCCTCACATATAGAGTCCATCGCTACAGCTACGGGTATGTTAGGATTATATCACAGATACACATCACTAGCCAAGCGTGGTATCTCGTCCATGAATCTGCGGGCTCTCCCCAAAAATCGGCGCTTTTCATGTCACTGCGAGCCAAAGCACTGAGCGAAGCGCTATTTCAATTGTCATTCTGAGCCGAATCCCTGAGCCAAGCGATGTTGCCCTCCGTCCCTTCCCCTCTGGGATTGCTTCGGCACCTAATGCCTCGCAATGACATAGTGGTAGATCCATCCGTCATTGCCAGCCGAAGGCGAAGAGGAAGCAATCTCGCTTCCTCTTCATCTCCACAAAGATTGCTTCGTCCCCCGAGGCCGACAGGTCGGCCGACACTTCGGCCTAAATCGGGGTCAGGGTGACATAGGCAGTGAGTGAAGCTTTAGAGAGGTGGGGAAAATGGCTATTTCTAAAAGAGTGGTATTGCACTTTCCGTCTCGAATGGTTGACCAGCCCATAATCTACCGGCTGGTCAAGGACTACAACCTAGTGCTTAATATCCTGAAGGCGTCGGTAACCCCGAAGGAGGAGGGGATTATGGTACTGGATCTCTCCGGGGCCCGCGCGGACTACGATAAAGGCATCCGCTATCTACAGGAGGCGGGGGTCAGGATTCAGTCATTGGGTCAGGACATCATGCGCAACGATGCCAGGTGCACCCATTGCGGGGCCTGTGTGGTTATCTGCCCTACCGGGGCCCTGGCTCTCAACCCCAAAACCAGGATGGTGGATTTCTATGAGGACAAGTGCACCGCCTGCGAGCTATGTGTGCTCGCTTGTCCACCCAGAGCCATGGAGGTACATTTCTAGTGGATCAGCCCAGGAGCTACCGGCATTGGATCAAGGATGGGGATCTGGTTTCTTTCAATGTAACGGTGAAGGAAACAGACCTCTACCTCAGGGCGCAAAGAAGCCTGAAAGAGGAGGCGCTAAAGGCAATCCTGGAATGCCGCACCTCACTGGAGAAATACATCGAGCATCACCCCAACTTCCTCACCGCCCTGGAGCCTCTCCCCGTGGCAAAGGATGCTCCCCAAATGGTGCGGGAGATGGCTGAGGCGGCGCAGGGGGTTGGGGTCGGTCCCATGGCGGCGGTGGCCGGGGCCATTGCTGAAGGGGTGGGCCGGAAGTTAATGGCGCTATCCCCGGAGGTGATCATAGAGAACGGCGGTGATATTTTCCTCCACATACGGAAGAGGAGGACGGTGGGGGTTTATGCCGGTGATTCACCGTTTTCGGGAGGGCTCGCCCTGGAGATTGAGCCTGAGGGGACGCCTATGGGGATTTGCACCTCTTCGGGGACAGTGG